>NZ_JAUTWQ010000013.1:0-85314 GCF_046719735.1 Halobacillus rhizosphaerae | reverse complement strand
TAATTACATAGTGTCCAAATATAAGGGGTCACTTCACCCATGGAAAGCGAGTCATTTCCCCGACCTCGGCTCTCTGTTAACCGTAAATGGAATCTTCAAGATGTCTCGTAACTGATTCATCATGAATAGGGAGCTTTAATGGAAGGGTAGTGTTTTTGGTTATATTCGCTATGCTATCCCTTCGAATGATTTTAACAAAAAGGCAGACGAGCACGTTGAGGAGTTTATGCGATCACTTATTATGGGAACACCGCCTAAAAAAGGAGCTGGGCGAATTGAGTTTTGATTATGATTTAGACTTTGACAACATTAATTTCCGGGAGCAGCCAGAAAAATATCAAGTCGGACGAGGAGAGCAAGGCGTTTTATTAGTGGAACCCTACAAAAGTGAAATTCTTCCTCACTGGCGGTTTAAAACACCCGAGATAGCTGAAGAATCTGCTAATAAAATTTATCAGCTCTTTCAAGAATACAAAAAGAATCAAGACTTTGTAGGAATGGACATGGCAAGAAAATTTACACAAATGGGCTATACAAGATCCAGACGTTATGCGAACTACAAAGGAGGCAAAAAATATAAGGAGGATGGTCAGGTTCATACTAGGGAAATCGATGAAGAAAAAGCAGCATCCGACAGAATCTTTGAAGAAAAGTGGAAGGAAATCAGGACGGATAAAGAATACTTAAGCTTAAAGAAAAAACATCAAAAGCAATATGGGTAAAGAAAGCTCAGTTTATCACTGAGTTTTATAAAGAATTGTAAAAGCATTCAGAGTCCTAATCCTATAGAAAAGTAACTGGCTTAAGCATCCTTTAGGCTATAATACTAAGTAAATACACACAACTGAGGAGTGAGTCGAATAGAGATTTCAAAGGAACGCTTCCATAGGGTAGAGAATTGGATAAAACGAAATGCTCGTCCTTTAGAGGCTGCTCAATGGCAATGGATGTTTAAAGGAGGGTCTCGAGACTTAATAATCAGCTATTTATCTGCCTTTCAAAATGAAGATGGCGGATTTGGACACGGATTAGAACCGGATTTCTGGCTGCCAGATTCTTCTCCGATGGCAACTTGGACAGCTGGTCAACTATTAATTGAGGTGGAAGCATCTCCAGAGGAAGAAATCGTTCAAGGACTCGTTTCTTATTTAACAGATACATGCCAGGAGGATTGGGGGATGTGGCCATCTGTACTTCCAGAGAACAATCAATTTCCTCATGCACCTTGGTGGCACTGGCGAGAAGGTGTTCAGGAAAATTGGATGTTTAATCCGAGTATCGAACTTGCTGCTTTTCTTATTCATTGGACTCCTGAAAGAAGTAAGTCCTCCCTGCTTGGCTGGAAATCCATCGAAAGAGCAATCCCTCGGCTCATGGAATGTAAGGAGATGGATAGCCATGAGATCAATAATTATCAACATTTTGTTCAATTAATCCAGCCATTCGAAGCCTCTTTTAATTCAAATCTTCCTTATACATTAAAAGAAGTATCTAATAAAATTTTGATACTTGCTGAACAATCGATGGAAAAACAGGTTTCAAGCTGGTCAGTTGGTTATAAGGCGCTTCCTCTTGATTTTATTCATGGGCCGGATCATCCGCTTTGCGGAAAGATGAATGAATTAATCCAGTCAAATTTGAATTTTTATATTGCCAAGCTTCCTGAAACCGGAGTATGGGATATTTCTTGGAAGTGGGGAGAGTATGAGAATGAATTTGCTGTCGCCCGCCGGTATTGGCAGGGTATTCTTGCTATAAAAAGATTTAAAAAGCTTGAGCTTTTCGGCTGCTTGCAAAAATAGTCATGAGATTTCCCGACGGTTCATTCTTCCATCCATGTACTTCAGATACTCTTCTATTTAAATCTGAAGAGACGGAGGCACATCCCCTTGAAGTAAATTCCGCCAGCCAGAAGCTTCTAGCAGATATTCCGGCTGTTTCCCGAACTTTTCAAAAATTTCTTACTTTTACAATGGAAGCTAAAAGGCAAAATAATTACGTGATGAATGTTTCTACCGAACAACATGAATTGATTCAGAAGATGGTTGACCGTGTCACCTCTTTGAATGAAATGTCAGGTCAAATGAACTCTCTTATTGGGGGAATTAATCCGGGGAAATCTGCAAATAAGGGGAACATAGATTTGCTGTCACGAGCTTCTGGCTGAGTTGAAATTAATTACATGGTCTATTTTTGGTCAAATCCTCGCGATTTGATCTTTTTTTGTGGCTAATGAATGATCACTTTCATCATTTTCCTTCTTCCAATCTCCTCACTCACGGATTATCAAATAAACGAGGTAAGAGTAAATTCCCATTCGTCGAGAGTCCATACTAGATTTATCAGAGATTTTGTAATAAATAGTCCGGAAGTTGAGTTACCGTTCCACATTCCGACTTCATTCCCTGCTGGAAAGGAAGAGTTATAGAATGAATTCATTTAACCTGCTGGTTCAAAGTCATCTGTTTTATCAGGAAACCTATAAATAACCAGCCATTTTTAATAAGAGTTATTTGTCATTATTTAGGTAACGGTTTTCAGCATATCGACAAAACCTCTTATCGCTAAACTATGAATTTATAGACTATAATAAAACTCGTTACCAGTCATTTACACATTAATAATTATGGAGGAATGATGGATGAGAAAGTTAATCATTATGCTATTTTTGAGTTTGTTCATTTTACCATTTAGCAGGATTCAAACTGTGGGGGCAGCCGGAGCGGATCCTACGATTCTTTCTAAGGCTGGAAACTATCAAAGCGTGAAGGACTTACTGGAAATGAAAGATAAGGTTCATTCTTCTCTCAAGATGAAAGCAGCGATACTGCCGAAGATAACCGCTCTGAAGGATAAACTAGATGCAGCAGAAGCTTCTTCTGATACCATCACCACCTATGGAACCAAGTTGGAAAAAGAGCCTAATAATCTGCTAGAGCAGGCAAATCCACTAAAGCTTGATGACACTGTGGTGGGAGACTTCACCTTTGAAGATGTAGATATATATAAATTAACGATAGATAAAGAAGATCGAATAGATGTGGCGGCTTTTGCAGATTCTAAAGTAGATTTGGGATATCAATTATTCGATGAAAAAGGAGTTGCGGTAGATTGGGAGGATTATTATTATGAAGACCATTCGTATATGCAAGCTTACACAGTGCACCCTGGGACTTATTACATAGCAGCCGTGGATTTTAATGGAGGTGGTACGGACGGTGCCTATGTTCTTTCTCCATTTTCAGAAGATGATTCTTACCAAAAAGAAGCCATTCGCATTAATGGTTCAGATCGCTATAAAACAGCAGTGGAAATTGCCAGGAATGGGTGGCCGGAAGGAGCAGACACTATCATTCTAGCTAGAGATTTTAATTTCCCGGATGCCCTTGCAGGTGCTCCTCTAGCTTATAAGATTGATGCGCCGATTCTGTTGAATCCAAAGGATAAACTCCACCAGGATGTGAAAAAAGCACTAAGAGAATTTGGAGCAGAGAAAGTAATTATTCTGGGAGGACCCGGTGCGATCTCACCGAAAGTGATGAACGAATTAAAGAATGAGTATGATATAAAGGTGAAAAGGATAGGCGGTACCAATCGCTATGAAACCGCAGCGGAAATTGCAAAAGAGCTGGGGTACTATGATTCTGCAGTACTGGCTTCAGGGAGCAGTTTCCCCGATGCTTTATCGGCGGGTTCCTATGCGGCGACTCACGGTATGCCTATACTATTAACGGAAAAAAATAATTTGCCAATAGCGGCTAAGTCTGCCCTGGAAGAAGTGGACGACACAATCATTGTGGGAGGGACGGGGGTAATTAGCAATCATGTGGAAGCTTCGGTTAAGAGTCATCATCCTATTCGTATTGCCGGAAAAACACGATATGAGACGTCGGTGAATCTCGTTCGTGAATTGGGCTTGGATCCGTTTTTCATGACGATTGCCACAGGGGAGAATTATGCCGATGCCTTAACGGGGTCCGTTTTAGCAGCTAAATGGGGAGAACCGATGGTGCTTGTAAAGAAAAATGAAATCCCGAAAGAAGTACAGGCGTTAATAGATGAAAATGGAACTTCTTATTTTACCATACTAGGAGGTACGGGAGCTGTATCTGAAAAAGTGGAAAATGAATTGCTTCAATAATAAAGGATAGGTGTGTCCTCTAGGTCACACCAGTTTTTCCTGTCTTAAATTTCGCTTGTTTCTAGGACTTACTTTTTTTACAGGGAAATAAAAATTTACAGGCTCGTGTTACACGAGCTTTTTTCGCATGGCCAATTTTTCCGCTGAAAAAATTTTCATGGATGAGGATAGTTTTCTAGACTTCAAAGGTTAACAATCCAGCCTATGACGTGATTATAGCTGTCGAATGTGCTTTTTATTAATGAATATCTATGAAGTTAAATTTATAAAAATACCAATAGAGTGTTGACATCTGACAAATAAAAGGTAATAATAGCATAAATATACGACATTCATAATAATTATACATAGATTGATGAAAGGGGATTGTAAGGTGAAAGCAGGGATTATTGGGGCAACGGGATATGGTGGTCTAGAGCTGATCAGGCTGCTATCCGTGCACCCTGAAGTGAAAACTATACGGATCTTTTCTACAACAGAAGCAGGTACACCGGTGGATGAAATATACAGTCACTTGAATAAAATTGCACAGACAGAGCTTGAAGAAATCCATACAGAAACTATGAAACATTCACTCGATGTAATTTTTCTAGCTGCTCCTGCTGGTGTATCGGTTCAATTAACACCTCAGCTGCTCGGAGGGAAGGCAAAAGTTATTGATTTATCAGGGGATCTGCGATTGAAGGACCCTGCTGCCTACCAAGAATGGTACAAAAAAGACTCTGCACCGCTAGAAACCATAAACCAAGCGGTGTATGGGTTAAGTGAATGGAATGGTGAAGCGATAAGCAAGGCGGAAACAATAGCGAATCCTGGCTGTTATCCTACGGCCGCATTACTGGGATCCGGACCAGTGGTCAAAGAAAACCTCGTTATCCCCGGGTCACTAATTATAGATGCGAAATCAGGAGTTTCAGGAGCGGGGAAAAATCCAGCTAAAATGACTCACTTCGCTCATGCGCAAGAGAATCTGCAAATCTATAAAGTAAATCAGCATCAGCATATTCCAGAAATAGAGCAACAGATGAATAATTGGGATAGAGATATGGGGGCGGTCACGTTTTCCACCCATCTGGTTCCTATGACAAGGGGGATCATGGCTACGACCTACCTCCAATTAAATAAAAATAAAACGACCCATGATCTGCTCGAACTGTACGAGAATTATTACGGTGAATGTCCATTCGTACGAGTAAGAAAAGAAGGGCAGTTTCCGTGTACGAAAGATGTGCACACATCTAATTATTGTGATATCGGACTGACGGTGGATGAGAGAACAAATCGAGTCACGATTGTCTCCGTGATCGATAATCTTATGAAGGGTGCTGCCAGCCAGGCGGTACAAAATATGAATCTATTATTTAGCTTAGAGGAATCTACGGGCATCCAAACGCTGCCTGTCTATCCATAATGAAAGAAAGGGTGAATGGGGTGCTGGAAACAACGGACGCGCATCATTTAAAGAAGGTTGAGAATGGGACGGTTCTATCGCCAAAAGGGTTTAAAGCAGGAGGAATACATAGTGGGCTGCGATATGAAAAGCAAGATTTTGGTTTGCTTCTAAGTGATGAGCCAGCTTCTTGTGCGGCCGTTTATACCCAAAGCCACTTTCAGGCTGCTCCACTTAAAGTTACTCAGGAGAGTATAGCTAAGTCTCATAAGCTTCAGGCGCTGGTCATTAATAGCGCGGTCGCCAATGCCTGTACAGGTAAAGAAGGGCTGACGAATGCTTACTTAATGAGAAAGTGGATCGCTGAACGGTTTAATTTTCCAGAAGAATACGTGGCTGTAGCATCTACAGGCGTTATTGGAGATCAGCTTCCCATGGATAAAATTGAATATGGCTGTCACCATGTTAATCCAACTTCCACGGGCGCTGAGGACTTTCAGAAGGCTATTTTGACCACAGATACGTGTGAAAAGACGTGTGGGTATCAGGTGATCATTGACGAGAAAGTTGTAACGATCGGGGGAGCAGCAAAGGGCTCTGGGATGATTCATCCCAATATGGCGACCATGCTTGGTTTTATTACGACGGACGCAGCCATTGAGTCGGATCAGCTGCAATTGGCATTGAAATCCTCGATAGAAAAGTCTTTTAATCAAATTACGGTAGATGGTGAAACGTCTACCAACGATATGGTACTCGCTATGGCCAATGGCAGTGTGGAGCATTGCTCATTAACTCCGGAGCATCCAGATTGGGCCGCTTTTACAGAAGGTCTGCAGTTGGTTTGTGAAGATCTAGCAAAACAGATTGCCAGGGATGGCGAAGGAGCAACTAAACTGATTGAAGTAAACGTCCAGGGTGCTCATTCCGATCAGGAAGCACGAGTCATTGCTAAGAAAGTGGTCGGCTCGAGCCTCGTAAAGACGGCCGTCTATGGCGAGGATGCTAATTGGGGCAGAATTGTTGGGGCAATTGGTCATAGCGATGCTCAAGTAGATCCGGAAAATTGCAGTATTTATTTGGAGGATCAATTGGTTTTCAGTAAAGGGACTCCTAATTCTTTTTCAGAAGAAAAGGCTGCTGCGGCTCTTGGAAAAGAAAAAGTGCAAATCCAAGTGGAGCTTTTGGCAGGCGAGGGTTCTGGAACAGCCTGGGGGTGTGATCTAACCTATGACTATGTCAAAATCAATGCCAGCTACCGAACTTAATCATAAGCCGGTGGTTGTGATCAAGCTTGGGGGTAGTATGATAGATCAGCTCACGCCCGCTTTTTACGAAAGCTTGAAATCATTAACGAAGATGTACCACTGTCTGATCGTTCATGGAGGCGGACCGGCGATTACGGCAATGCTTGATCGTCTGCATATTAAAGGAGAGTTTCATAACGGTTTAAGGAAGACTACTGAGGAGACACTCGAGGTTGTTCAAATGACTATGGGCGGACAGGTAAATGCCCAGGTTACTTCCGAATTGAACCGACAGGGAATCAAGGCTCTGGGTTTACAAGGAACCGATGCGGAAATTCTTACAGCGAGTTTAATAGATGAGAAGTTTCTTGGTCTCGTAGGAAAAGTGAAGCAAGTCGATACGGCATTCTTAATCAAGTGCATGAAGGATGACTATGTCCCCGTCATCGCTCCACTTGGGAAAACAGAGGAAGGAAGAACGGTGAATATTAATGCCGATACTGCCGCAGCTGCCTTAGCCAATGCGGTGCAGGCAGATAAGCTGCTGTTTGTCACCGATGTTCCGGGGATAATGGAGTCAGGAACGCTGCTCGAACGAACCACACCGGAAGAAATCACCGATTTGATTACAGAGGGAACCATTTATGGCGGAATGATTCCCAAGGTGCAATCGGCAGTAGAGGCTTTATCAGAAACCTTGAGGGAGGTCATGATTGTATGCGGCAGTCAGCCATTGGTTGAAAATAACCAAATTGCCGGTACGAAAATTTGTTTATCACGAAAGGAAGAGGTTCAGTGAATGTATTTCCGACTTATAATCGGTTTCCTATCCACTTAGTATCGGGTAAGGGAACGGTTGTTATAGATGAGCAAGGTAAAGAGTATTTAGATTTTGTTTCCGGCATAGGCGTTTGTAATTTAGGCCACCGCCCGGATTATGTCAAAGAAGCATTGAAGGATCAGCTTGAGAAAGTATGGCATGTATCTAATCTCTATGAGATACCAGAGCAGGAATCAGCAGCCAATTGGCTTACAAAATTTACGGAGCTTTCTCAAGTCTTCTTTTGTAACAGTGGAGCAGAAGCAAATGAAGCGGCGATAAAGTTAGCTCGAAAGCACACGGGTAAAGAAAAAATCGTCACCTTTGAAAAGTCCTTCCATGGCCGTACTTTCGCTGCGATGAGTGCCACTGGACAGCCAAAGGTACACGAAGGTTATGGGAATTTGCTTCCTACTTTTGAATATCTTCCATTTAACGACACGGAGGCCGTGAAGGAAATTAAGAGTGATACAGCGGCAGTTATGGTAGAGGTGATTCAGGGAGAAGGAGGCGTCATTGAAGCGGATGTTGAATTCCTGGAAGCTGTTCAAGAGAAATGTAAAGAAATTGGTGCTTTGTTTGTCATTGATGAAGTTCAAACAGGCATCGGTAGAACAGGCTATCCTTTTGCGTATCAACATTTTGATCTTGATCCTGATCTAGTGACTTCAGCAAAAGGGCTGGGGAGCGGATTTCCGACTGGTGCAATGATCGGGAAGCCAGAGCTGGCAGAATCCTTTAGTGCTGGGGCTCATGGGTCGACTTTTGGAGGAAGTCCTTTGGCTTCCACTGCTGTAAAAGCAACTTTGGAAACAATTTTTCAGGAAGATTTCTTAGAAGAAGTTAAAGCAAAGGGAAATTTTCTTAAAGAAAAGCTGACGAATAATCTGAACCAAGTAGACCTGGTGGAGCAAGTGAGAGGGCGTGGGTTAATGATAGGAATCGCTATGAAAGAAGCGGCTCTTCCTATTATCAAGAAATTACAAACCGCTGGGCTGTTAACTGTATTAGCAGGGCCTAATGTGGTTCGATTACTTCCCCCTTTAACCGTTACGTATCCGCAATTAGAAAAAGCGGTTGAGCTCATCACTCAATCATTAGTAGAATATCAGGCACAATTGTATTCAAAAACAGATGCCCAGAAATAAGAAATGTTGACTTGGCTGGCCTTTTCTTGGCTATAAATGTATAAAAATACTATAAAATTAATAATTATTCATAATGTGAGGTGTTATTATGGAAGGTTTTCTTAACTTACAAGACGGACAACAATATAGCGGTGAGGCATCCGCTTCATGGGAATCTCCCATTCAAGGTGAAATTGTCTTTTTTACTGGGATGACCGGCTATCAGGAAGTCATCACTGATCCTTCCTATAAAGGTCAAATTGTCGTTTTCACGTATCCTTTAATCGGAAATTATGGAATAAATGAAGACGATTCAGAAAGCAGTCAGCCACAGGTGAGCGGTGTGGTTATGCTTCATTGTGCAGAAATACCATCTCATTATAAAGCGACTTCTTCTTTAAAGGATTATTTAAATCACCATGGAATTCCTTTTCTGACTGGAGTAGATACGAGAGAGGTTACGAAAGCCATACGAAATGGCGGGACTCGGCAAGCGGTTATTGCCAACAAACTTTGCCTGCCAGCAGAAGCTGATCAGGGAGGGTTCATCTTTGAAGCTTCTGGAGAGAAATTGAAAACCTTCGGCAAAGGCACCCCGCATCTTGCTCTAGTGGATTTTGGCTACAAGCAATCGATTATGACAGCCCTTATGGAAAAAGGTGCAAGTGTTACGGTGGTGCCTTTTCAGGACATCCACAAAATTATGGAACTTCAGCCGGATGGTATTGTACTATCTAATGGTCCTGGAGATCCAAAGGACGCCGTCGCTTATTTGCCTAAACTTAAGAACGTTCTTGATCAGTTTCCGACTCTTGGAATTTGCTATGGTCACCAAGTCATTGCTCTCGCATATGGGGGAGATACAAACAAGCTTTCGTTTGGACATCGGGGGGCTAATCACCCGGTGAAAGATTTAGAAACCGGACGAGTTTTCCTGACTTCGCAGAATCACAATTACGTAGTGGCGGAAGAAAGCCTGAGCCAAACGGAGTTAATTAACCGGTTTTACAATGTGAATGATTCTTCTGTAGAAGGATTGAATCACCTTCATAAACCAATCATTACGGCTCAGTTTCACCCGGAAGCCAAGCCTGGCCCCGAGGACGCTGGCTGGATCTTTGATGATTTCTTTACGCTCATTTCTTTAGAGAAAGGAGAGAAGATTTATGCCTGAGAAAATTTTGGTGATTGGCTCTGGTCCAATTGTAATTGGGCAAGCGGCCGAATTCGATTATTCGGGTACACAAGGATGTCTGGCATTAAAGGAAGAGGGTTGTCATATTGTCCTCGTTAACAATAACCCAGCCACTATTATGACCGATCCCAGTATAGCTGACACGGTTTATTGTGAACCTTTAACAGTCAAAAGCATCAGCAGCATTATTAAAGAAGAAAAGCCTGATGCCTTGTTAGCTGGATTAGGGGGCCAAACGGCATTGAATTTAGCAGTGGAGCTTGATCAGTCAGGAATCCTGAAAGCTGAGAATGTGGAACTGCTGGGAACGAGTGTCGCCTCTATCCAAAAAGGAGAAGACCGGGAACAGTTCAGACAGCTAATGAACGAACTGGATCAGCCGGTTCCGGAAAGTTCCGCGATTACGACCGTATCCGAAGCGATTCAATTTGCTAGAGACGTCGGTTATCCAGTTATCAGCCGGCCCGCTTATACCCTGGGAGGACGCGGCGGCGGGATTGCTGAACGTGAAGAAGAGTTAGAAGAATTAATTCACAATGGTCTAAAGGCAAGCCCGATTGGTCAGGTAATTATTGAAAAGAGTATTGCCGGTTTCAAGGAAATTGAATATGAAGTTATGCGTGATGCAAAGGGAACATGTATCTCTGTTTGTAATATGGAGAATTTCGATCCTGTAGGCGTTCATACTGGGGATTCCATCGTAGTCGCACCTTCCCAAACGCTAACAGATGAAGAATATCAGATGCTTCGCACAGCTTCACTGAAAATTGTTTCAGCTCTGGAAGTAATTGGCGGGTGTAATGTACAGCTTGCTCTAGATCCCAACAGTAATCAGTATTACGTCATTGAAGTTAATCCTCGGGTCAGCCGCTCATCTGCGCTGGCGTCCAAAGCCACGGGCTACCCGATTGCCAAAATGGCAGCTAAGCTTGCCCTTGGCTATCCGCTGGACCAGCTGCAAAATCCATTGACCGGTAATACGTACGCGAGCTTTGAACCTGCTCTAGACTACGTTGTTGTAAAATTTCCGCGCTGGCCGTTTGATAAATTTCAGCAGGCAAATCGAAAGCTGGGCACGAAGATGAAAGCCACAGGTGAAGTGATGGCGATCGACCGTTCTCTAGAAGGAGCTTTTCAAAAGGCAGTATCTTCTCTTGATCAGTCCATTCCAAAGCTTAGTCAGGAAGAGTTAATGGAACATATCCAGGCACCTACAGACTTGCGGTATTTTGCGATTTTAGAGTGGCTGAGATTAGGGGGGGCAGTGGAAGAAATTCACCGTTCTACCGCCATTGATTTATTTTTCCTTCATAGCTTGGACCGTCTTGTGAAGGTAGAAAACGCTCTGAAATCTGCTGCGCAGTCTTCCGTATCTAAGCACCTTCTACAGCAGGCGAAGGTCTTTGGGTTTACCGATAAAGAAATAGCTGATTTCACAGAGTCAGAGGAAAAAGAGATTAGGCAGCTGCGAGAAAAATACCAACTGTTCCCGAGTTTTAAAATGGTGGATACATGTGCGGCAGAATTTGAGGCAGCAACCAACTATGTATACTCCACGTATTTAGGAGTGAATGAGATCCCTCCGCTTGCAGACAACAAGAAAGCCCTTATCATTGGTTCAGGTCCTATTCGAATTGGGCAGGGAGTGGAGTTTGATTATAGCGCAGTGAAAGCCATTGAGAGTCTGCAGAAGCTTGGCTGGACAACGATTATGATTAATAATAACCCTGAGACAGTCAGCACAGATTATGAAACGGCAGATCGGCTTTATTTTGAATCTATAACGCCAGAAGTTATAAGATCCATCGTTGAACACGAAGATATTAATCTGATTTTCACCCAATTTGGTGGTCAAACGTCTATTAATATTGCAGAAGAATTAGAGAAAACTAATCTTCCTCTTGCTGGGGTATCCGTAGAAGTTCTTGAGGCATTAGAGGATCGTGAACAATTTTATGATTCATTAAAAAAACTGGCAATTCCCCATATTCCGGGTTCAGTCTGCCACACCTATGAAGAAGCACTGCTCGCAGCAGATCAATACTCGTATCCATTATTGTGCCGGCCTTCGTATGTTATAGGAGGGCAGGGAATGGTGACCGTACATGAGGAAAGTGAGTTAAAGGATGCCCTGCAACAGACCGATGATCGTCACTATCCAATTGTCCTGGATCAATTTATGACGGGGAAGGAAGCAGAGATTGACCTTGCTGCTGATGGAAAACAAGTGTTTATTCCGGAAATTATGGAGCATATTGAACCAGCAGGTGTTCATTCGGGAGATAGTATGGCTGTTTTTCCATCGGCGTTACCTGAAAATCAAAAGCAGATCATTCGCTCCTATGCGGAACGGATTGTTAACCACTTTAACTATAAAGGCATTATGAACATTCAGTTCCTGATTACCGAGAAGCAAATTTATGTTCTTGAAGTGAATCCTCGTGCAAGCAGAACTGTACCGATAGTAAGTAAAGTATCAAACCTTTCTTTAATAGATTTGGCGGTTAGGGTACTGGCAGATGATCCTACCTGTAAGCTCGATAGTATAGAACAGCCGGAATTCAATTATACGGCGGTTAAATACCCGCTGTTTTCTTTCCATGCCATACCGGAAATTGACCACAAGTTAGGTCCTAATATGAAATCCACCGGGGAAGGCATGTGCTTGGGAGCAACGGTTCAAGAAGCATTAGCAAAGGTGTTTTCTGATTTACCGAATCCATATACAGAGAAGAATAGCTGCTTCATTGAAGGAACGGCTGCCTATGGTGTACCGGTAACAGATCTGGACTTTAAAGAGTGGGTGGAAACGAAGGAAGCAAAAATATATATGAATGAATATCAAACGGAACAAGCTAAATCGAGAAGAATACGTGCCCTTAAATACGGAATTAGCGTCTTTAGTGAAAAGCAAACCTTTCAAGCGTTTATTGATGGATTAGAGGCAAAGAACCATTATCCGATTCCCCTTCCCGGGAGTAAGAAACAAGGAGTGAGAGTAATATGAATTTAATGGACCAAATGATGACTCATACGTATTCACTAAAGGATAGAGATGTATTAACCTGGCTTGATTTCACTCAATCTGATGTCTCTATGCTGCTTGCTCAAGCCCAGGATTTAAAGGAAAATCCACATTCGAGTGTATTAAGCGGCAAAACCCTTGCGATGTTATTTGAGAAATCTTCCACACGTACGCGTGTCTCTTTCGAAGTGGGAATGGTTCAATTAGGCGGACATGCGATGTACTTAAATACACGCGATATTCAAGTAGGACGTGGAGAATCAATCGAGGATACTGCGAAAGTGTTATCAGGGTATGTGGATGCTATTATGTTTAGAACCACTTCTCACGAAAAATTAAAACAGCTGGCTGATAATGCTTCTGTACCTGTGATCAACGGCTTGTGTGATCAATATCATCCCTGTCAGGCGCTTGCTGATATCTTCACCATTTTAGAATTAAAAGGCCGTTTATGCGGGATAAAATTGGTTTATATAGGAGACGGTAATAATGTCGCACACTCATTGATGATTGCCGCTGCTATGATGGGAATGGAAGTCGAAATCGTGACCCCGGAAGGTTATGGACCCGATCCAACCATCCTGGAGAAGTCTCGTCAGCTTGCCGTCAAGCACCAAGGGTCAGTTGTTTGGACCCACGATGCTGAGGAATCCGTAAAAGGAGCTGATGTGATCTATACAGATGTATGGGCGAGTATGGGGCAGGAAGATGAGGCGGCGGAACGTTTGAAAGATTTTGAAGGGTATCAAGTAAATGAACAGCTCCTAAAAAAGGCAAAACAAGATGTGAGCTTCCTTCATTGTCTGCCTGCTCATAGAGAGGAAGAAGTAACAGCAGGTGTAATTGATGGCCCTCATTCTGCCGTCTTTCAGCAGGCGGAAAATCGTATGCATGTGCAAAAAGCAATCTTACAATCCGTTATTCAAGGATAATTCAAAAGAGGGTCTTCGCGGCCCTCTTTTTATTTTGGTAGTTCAATTTAGGCAGGTCCTTAGATGTTATTTATTAAAAACCTTGTAATTATTTTAAAAAATTAGATAATTGTGGTACATTTGAATTGTTAAATGTAAGCGGTTTTATGAAATTTATTTTTTTGTTCTTTTGATTAAACGTTTAATCAAAAAAGGAGGGCTGGGTAACTGAATCCACTAATTGATCTTTACAGGGAGGAAATATAATGCATAAAAGCTTCAAAGCAGGACTGGCTGTATTCCTAGTCATGCTCTTAGCCGCGTTTCTTACTTTTCAACCTGATTCTTCTTTAGCAGAAAAATCACATCAAAGCAAAGTTAAAGCTATGGAAGGGACAAACATCCCAGAAGGATACATACGTATACATTACAAGAGACTGGATGGAAATTATGAAGGATGGGGCCTTCATCTGTGGAATGAAAACGGAGATGCTCCCGCTATTAATTATACAGTGGACTGGGGAGAACCGATCCTTTTCGATAAGGTAAACAAGTGGGGAGTTTATCAGGATATAAAGGTTTCAAAGATTACGAACGGTTTGAACTTTATTATTCATAAAGGGGATGTAAAAGATACCTCTCAAGATCGAACCTTTCCTAAATCAGGTGAAAGAGAGTTCTGGCTAGTGCAAGGTCAAACTCAGGTGTACTTATCCAAGCCCGAAATAACGAATGAATTAACCTATGCTGAAATTAGCGAAAAGAATCAAGTGGTCGGTCACATGAACCGGACGGTTGAGGATGAATTCGCTCAAGATATTCAAGTACTTAATCAGCAAGGAGACCAATTGGCCATTCAAGATCTCGTTTTTCAGGGACAGCAATTCATTGTGACCTTGAAGAGTGATTTGGATTTAGACCAGCCTTATAAATTAAAGTTTAACGGAAAAGAAAAGCCGGCAAAAATATCCTGGCAGCTTATGGACAAGGAATTCACCTATAAAGGAAATGATCTAGGTGCGACGCTCTTGAAAAATGGAGAAGCAAAGATTAAATTTTGGTCTCCGCCGGCATCTGAAGTTTCCGTCATTCTTTATGATAAAGATGATCAAACCAAGGTCATCAAAAAGGATATACCTATGGTAAAAGGGGATAATGGGGTCTGGCAGATTACGCTGGATCCATCCAATACAGGCATTGCCAATTTAACGAACTATTACTACCAATATAAAATTCGTGTTTATGGAGAGACCCATATAGGATTAGATCCCTATGCAAAATCAATGGCTGCCTTTACGAATGAAGATAATGATTCAGTAGGGAAAGCAGCAATTGTAGATCCCTCTTCCATTGGACCAAAACTGGATTATGCACATATTGATGGCTATGAAAAAAGGGAAGATGCAATTATTTGGGAAGCGCATGTAAGAGACTTTACGTCTGACCCTGGTATTGATTCCGAATTGAATTCTAAATTCGGTACATTCGCTGCCTTTGCTGAAAAGCTCGATTACCTGAAAAAATTGGGAGTGACTCATATTCAACTGCTTCCTGTAATGAAATATTACTATGGAAATGAACTTAAAAATGAGCGTGAACTTGAGTATTCCGCCCAGAACAACAATTATAACTGGGGTTATGACCCTCATAATTATTTTTCACCAACGGGTATGTATTCAGAACAGCCTGAAGATCCGCAGGCAAGAATTGCGGAATTAAAACAGTTGATTAAAGAGATTCATAAGAGAGACATGGGAGTTATTCTCGATGTGGTCTATAACCATACGGCAAGTTTAGATATATTAGGGGATCTTGTCCCCAATTATTATCACTTTATGGATAATGAGGGAAATCCCAAGACTGGCTATGGCGGAGGAAAGATCGGTACTACTCATTCTATGTCACGCAAGATCTTAAGCGATTCTATCCGTTATTTGACAGACGAATATAAAGTAGATGGGTACCGGTTTGATTTAATGGGAGATCTAGATGCGAAGAGTGTCCAGATGGCATATAATCAAGCGAAAGAATTAAATCCGGACATTCTGATGCTGGGAGAAGGGTGGAGAACCTTTGTCGGAGATGGAAATGAAGAAGATGAAGTCACCCCTGCTGATCAGGACTGGATGGATGAGACGAATGGTGCGGCTGTATTTTCAGACGAAATGAGAAACGAGTTAAAATCCGGGTTTGGCAGTGAAGGAGAACCTCGATTTATTACAGGAGGACCACGAAATATCCAAACGATTTTTAATAATATCAAAGCTCAACCGAGTAATATTCAAGCTGATGATCCGGGAGACGTAGTTCAATACATTGCTGCTCATGATAACTTAACTTTGCATGATGTGATTGCTCAGTCTATTAAAAAAGATCCTGCCACTAACGAGGAAGAAATACAACGGCGGATCCGACTAGGCAATTCTTTAATCCTGACCAGCCAAGGAACTTCCTTCCTCCATGCCGGACAGGAGTATGGAAGAACAAAGCAATGGAAGGCAGATGGAAAACCGGAAGATAAAGCAACTTATATGGTAGATGAAAATGGGGATCCATTTCAATATCCTTATTTCATCAATGATTCTTATGATTCATCAGATGCAGTTAATATGTTTGATTGGAGTAAAGTGACAGATCCAGGAATCCAAAGAGATACCATGGAATATACAAGAGGTTTGATTCAGCTGAGGAAGTCTACCAATGCCTTCAGTCTAGGAACCAAGGACGAAGTGAATGAGAATGTAAATCTTATTAAAGCTCCGGAAATAAAAGATAATGACTTGTTCATAGGTTACAGGAATGAAGCAACTGATGGGACAGGTACCTATTATGTTTTTGTTAACGGAGACCAGAATAAACGAACTATTAGCTTACAAGAGGATTTAACCCAGGGAGAGGTTCTTGTGGACCGTAACCGTGCCGGAGTAAAAGAAATCAAATCTCCTAAAGGTGTGGATGTGAAAGAGAATCAGATCACAATAGACCCATTGACGACCGTGGTCATTAAAGTGTCATCCGCTCGTCTTGCCGGAAAAAATCGTTATGAGACAGCGGTCGAGGTGTCGAAAGCAGGGTGGAGTCAATCTGATACAGTAGTTATTGCTAGAGGGGACGAATTTGCTGATGCACTTGCAGGCGCTCCACTAGCCTATAAGCAGAATGCTCCTATTCTATTAACACATTCCAATTATATAGATGTAGAGGTTCGAAAAGAGGTAGAACGCTTAGGTGCCAAGCATGCTATTGTACTGGGAGGTCCCAATGCGGTATCTAAGTATGCTGTTTATCAACTGGAAGGGTTGGGGCTTACAATTGAAAGAATTAAGGGGAAAGATCGTTTTGGTACAGCGATGAATATTGCCGCTCGGCTTGATGGCAACCCGGATAAAGCCCTGGTAGTGAATGGGGATAAATTTCCCGATGCTTTATCTGCCGCTCCATATGCTGCCAAGAAAGGGTATCCAATTTTATTAACAAAAGAAAAAGAGCTTCCTAATGCCACTTCGCTTGTGCTCCATGATATTAAGCAAACGATTGTAGTAGGAGGAGACGGAGCAGTCAGTCAGGCTGTGATGGATCAGTTACCTGATGCTGTAAGGTTTAGTGGGAGAAATCGTTATGAAACCTCTGCAGCAGTAGCTGCTAATTTATACGGAAAGAGTAAGACGGTATTTGTTTCAACAGGGGAGAAATTTGCTGACGCCCTGACAGGTTCTGTCTTAGCAGCGAAATATAACGCACCTTCTCTGTTAGTGAAGAAAGAAAGTGTGCCGGCGAATATTGAAAATGCTTATGATAATCTAGGAGTTAACATGCTGTATATTTTAGGAGGAACTGGGGCGGTAAGTGATCAAGTCAAAAATCAGCTTACCATTCAAGATAGATAGTAACTACTAGTCGAAGAGGGAATACCGATAGGGTATTTCCTCTTTTTATGGATTCTGTTAGAGCGTGGAACAACTCCTAAGTGATAAAGGTAGAATATGATATGATTTATCTATAAAACTCTAACTCTTAATGAGGTCTGAAAACATGATTCCGAGAGATATTAATATTAAATTTATAGCTGAACAAGCGAATGTATCTATTGCTACTGTTTCAAACGTAATCAATCAAAAAGGGAGAGTTTCTCAGAAAACAGCCGTACGGGTCCGGCAGGTTATAGAGGAATATCGTTATCGTGGAAATTTGGCTGCCAGGAATTTACGTACGAATAGATCCTATTTATTTGGTTTGGTCGTTGCATTAACAAAACCAGAGGATAAACTCCACGATAATCCTTTTTATTGGGATTTAGTTTCTGGAATAGAATCTGCTGTCAGGGAGAATGAATTTGTTGTGGCATTAAAGGGCGTCTCATCAAAAGAAGAACTTTCCTCCTTCATTAGAGAGAGAAGTCTTGATGGATTAATTGTCGTAGGGGCGCATGAGGGCTCCATATTGGTTGAACAAGTGAAAGAATTTGATATGCCCACCGTGTATATAGACTGTTATTTAAATGATCCGAGTGTATACCAAATTCATAGTGATGATCATGATGGTGGTTACAAAGCTGCGAGACATCTAATTGATTTGGGGCACCGAGAGATATGTTTGCTTTCCGGAGAAATTACTCCAAATACAGTAAATTACTTTCGTTGGAAGGGCTATAAAAAGGCCCTTCAGGAACAAGGAATCTATGATCATAAGAAATTGATCGAAACCGAAACATCTGCTCACGGAGGGTATACAGCTTTATCCGGAATTATAGAACAGTTTCCAGAAGTTACGGCCATGGTGACTTTTTCTGATATCACAGCTCTTGGTCTTTATAAAGGATTGAATGAACGTGGATATCGGATACCAGAAGACTATTCTATAACAGGTTTTGATGGCACCTATTTTGCGGAATATATTATTCCGGCTTTAACTACAATTAAACAGGATATTGGGTTAAAAGGTGTTACGGCCGTTCAACTGCTTTTTGATCAAATGGATGGGAAAACTAAAGAAACTAACCGAGTTTCACTGCCTGTAGCTTTATGTAGAGGAAGCAGTACGGCACCTAGACCTGCATTTGAATAGAGAAGTTCATTAGAAAACGAAATAAACAAGTTCTTCATTAATTGATGAACACAAAAAAAGGCAGGGACAAGAGTCGATTAGCCATTAACAAATCCGCACGATGATGAATGGTTAAGGCCGCCTTTTCATCCTCGTACGGATTTAGATTTGGGCCATATCCTTATGTCTCAGCCTCTGATGAATTAATATCAACAACTCCTCTAAAAAAGTTAGCAGGAGTTAGGAAGCAGTAGTTCCACGTAAATCATTTTCAATTTCTTCAAGACTTTTTCCTTTTGTTTCCGGTACAAATTTAAGAACAAACAAGAAGGCGCATACACCCATAACTGCAAAGATCACAAACACGCCTGCTGTTCCAATGGCATCCAGCAGAACAGGGAAGAATAGAGAGACTACAAGGTTACCTGCAGACAGCACTAGAGTGGTAATTCCAGTAGCGGCTCCACGTGCTTTTAATGGGAAAAGTTCTGGAAGCATGACCCAAACAACAGGTCCCCAGGTTGCAGAGAAGAAAACAATAAATAAACCAAGGAAAACTACCGTCAACCATGCAATCGCTGTCGTGAGCTCCGCGGTAAACAGAATAGTCGCTAAAACAGCTAAACTAACGACCATGCCTACATTACCGATCAGCAGCAGTTTCTTTCTTCCCAGCTTATCAATGGTAGCAATGGCTACGAGTGTCATAAGTACATTGACGATACCAATACCCACGGTTCCAAGTATGGAAGCTGAATCTCCAAGACCGGCTTTTGTGAAGATAGTCGGGGCGTAATAGATAACCGCATTAATACCGATTAATTGTTGGAAAAGTGCAAGTACACATCCGGTAATTAGCATCGGACGAAGCCATTTCGATTTAAGAATATCCATTGTACTTTCTTCGATTTCTTCAATCTTTTTCATTTCTTTCATTTCGTTATCAATTTCGCTTTTCTCTCTTGTTAAGCCCATGACCTCTCTTGCTTCTTTCTCGCGGTTCCGTTTAATTAACCAACGAGGACTCTCCGGCATAAATAATACCCCAACCATAAGCAGAATGGCCGGAACAGATGCAATTCCTAACATCCAGCGCCATCCATCTATAGGCGCAAACGCATAATTCACGAGATAAGCAAGTAAGATCCCGATGGTGATCATTAATTGGTTTAAAGAAGCAAGTGCCCCTCGTGAACGAGTCGGAGCCATTTCAGAAAGATATACAGGAACGATAGCCGTTGAACCACCAACAGCCAGACCTAAAATGACACGGCCGATTATAAGTACAACTGCATTCGGAGAAAATGCTAGAGTGAAGGATCCAATTAAGTATACTAATGCAATAGAAAATACTACTTTCCTCCTGCCAAATCTATCTGAGACATATCCACTCATGCCAGCTCCGGCAATCGCACCAATGAGTAAAGAACTTACAACTAATCCTTTCATAAAGCTTGTCAGTGGAATATCGTCGGGAATGTATAGTAGAGCACCAGAGATAACGCCCGTATCATACCCATACAAAAGACCGCCTAAAGCTCCAAAAAAGAAAATCCAGCCTTTACTAATATTTTTATACATGAATTTTCCCACCCTTCCTAAAAGATTTACCCACACAATATTTTCCACTGATAATACAAAACCAAACATTAAACCTCCTAATTTTTAGGTTAATTAAGGGGTTTTATGGAAGTGAAGTGAAGGTGACCTATATTTTGGATTTTTTTAAAAGCAGTCTTTCTTTAGAATAGAAGGTAAGGGTAATCATTTAAATCGACAAAAGAGGAGAGAGCCTATGAAGGATGATCGAGAGAATCTATCTGTACCACCAGTTTATGATAACGCAGGAAGTAAGGGAATAACTTCTATCGAAACATATACGGTGAAAGGGGATGGTGTGGTAAATGAAGATGTGTTAATTACCCGTCCTGACTATTCGATTTACGGAGTAGCAGACGGGGTAACCTCACTAAGTTCGTATCAAAATGAAGAAGGTCATACGGGAGGGTATCTGGCGGCCAATTTAGTAAAACAGCAATTTGAACAGGAAGATAAACCTTCTCTGTTTGAATCTGTTAAAGAAGCAAACGATCAACTAAGATCTCAAATGGAACGCTGTCATATTGATTTATCGAATAAAGACTTCTTATGGGGGAGCGCTCTGTGTGTTATTCAGCTTACGGATAAAGGAATAGAGTTTATCCAGACAGGAGATTGTATGGCGTTTGCCGTTTATACATATGGTGATGTGCGGGTGCTTACTAGCAGGCAGGTCCTTCATTTAGAAGAAAAGTCGCTTTTAAAATGGAAAGAAGGAATAGAAAAGGGATTAAAAACGAGAGAGGATCTCCGCAGCTATGTTCGAAGCAGGTTAAAATCAAATCGCCGTTTTAGTAATACTGCCCAGGGTTACGGCGTATTGAATGGAGAGAGTGAAGCCATTGATTTTCTCGAATACGGTAAAATCAATAACAATCAAATTCAGAAATTAATTATGCTCACTGACGGGTTGTTCTTTCCAGAAGAGCTTGTGCCTGAAGGAAGTGGATACTGGGAGCACAATATTCAGCTTCTCTTAGAAAAAGGCCTGGAGAAGTATACAGAAGAATTAATAGAGCTTGAAGAGGACGATAGCGAATGCTTGAAATATCCGCGATTTAAAAAGTCAGATGACAAGGCCGGTATTATCCTTCATTTTGATTAAGAGAATCCTTTGCTTAAGCTGCTGTTTATGAGTGAAGTCTTTCCAGAAAACACACTGAAGTGAAGCGGGATCAGAAATATGTGATCCCGCCATATAGCGGAGGTCCTCAGGTGAAAAAGGATAGACTGAAATAGAGACAAGCGGATATGGCAACGGCGATTAGTGCGGGTTTTAATTTAAACTTTGCATACTTAATTACGTTTAAGTTTAGTATCCCGGCAGTGGTATTTGTATTGTCGCTTAGAGGGGAAGAAAAGGCTCCGAATGTTCCGCTGGCAAATACAGCACCAATGACAATAGGAATAGGACTGCCAGCAGCTGTGGCAATTGAGATTCCGACAGGCATGAGAATACCCCACGTTCCCCATGAGGAGCCTATGAAATAGGATAATCCGCAGCCCAGCAAAAACACAATGACGGCCACAAATTGCCCTGGAATCCAAGCGAATGAAGAAGAAATAGTTTCGGCGAAATTCAAGGCTTCCGATCCTTTCCCAAGTCCCCATACGAGAGCTAGCAGCAATATAACCCCCATCATATCATTTCCACCATCAATGATAGAGTCCATCATCTTTCGCAAAGACAATTGACCAATTTTCAAATAAATGACAAATAAAATAACGGTCAGTATGACGGCAAGGACCATCGCGTCAAGGACATTGGCATTAATTAATGCTTGGAATCCAGTCTGGTTATTTTCTCTGCCCAGCATAAACATGAGGATAAAAGTGAAGACGATGACGCCGGCGAGCGGTACAATAAGATTCCAGGGCCGGGCAGGCAGCTCTTTGGTGACGGCAGGATGGCAGTCTTCCCATTGATCATCGTCCTCTTCAGGATTCAATGAACCTTCCTCCGCGTTAGTAGCTTGTGTTTTACTTCTATGGAAAAAACTTAAATAAAAACCTAGCAGAAGCATTGCCAGAGCAAAGAAGTTAAAGGGGATACTTTTCAAATACAGCAAGTAAGCATCACCGCTTGTACCCGCTTGCTGCAGAGACAATTCGATTACGGAGGTCATATACCCAACGAATGCAGTGGCCACAGGTATGATAACTACCAGAGGAGAAGCGGTCGTTTCAATTACAAAACCGAGCTCCTGCTTAGTCATTGGAACTTTCGTCCTCATCGCTTTCATAACTGGGGCAATCGTTACGATCCGAAAACTCGGAGCACTGAATGTTCCCACAGAAGAAAGCCAGGTTAAGATAAAGGCTCCGCGCTTATCTTTGATTCTTGCTGTTGCTGCCTGGACGAACCCCTTAATTCCACCTGACATTTTAATAAGTCCTATGAGTGCAGAAAATGTATATAGAAAAATAATAATTTTTAAATTGTTACTATCCGATAATCCTTGAATAATGAAGTCTAAAGCAGTTGTTAATCCTGATAGTAAGTGAGGATCAACTAAGTAACCAGCTATAATGACCGCAAATAACAAGCTGGGAATCACCTGTTTTGTCCAAATGGCAGTACCAATAACGACTAAAAAGGGAATAATAGAGATCCATTGCATAGCTATACCTCTCTCTTTATGTGCTTTCTCTATCTTGTGTGGAAAGCGGGCAAAGTATGCGGTGGAGGGCCTAGAATAACAAGTGGATCTTAGTCATGCTAGGAACTGAAATGTAATTCACATTTGTTCCGAAAGAGCTGACTGGCATCAATTGGAAAATATTTCTGAAAAAAACATTGAAAAATAAGCATAATTTTTTATAAAAGAGGGTAAATAACCGAGGAACTTTATGCAATTAGGAACGTCCTCTTAATTTTTATTGAACAGAAAGGTGAGTACGAAATGGTTATTGCCCCGCATATTGCAGGTAAGCAAATTAAAAGTTTTAAGAATTTAGAAGAAGCTTCTTCCAGTATTTTAAAATTAATGGCTCAATATATTGGCATGAACACATTATTTATAGCTAGGAACGATACCTTTACGAATGAAATTCTAAAATCCATCAATAAAGAAGAAGTGTTAATTACGGAAGGAGACACGCTTCCTTTTGAAGAAACCTTTTGCAAACTGAGCGTTGAGAATGGCAATGATACGCTGATCATTTCTGATATAACAAAGAATGACCGCACGAAAGATTTAGATGTGACCTCTAAACTTGGCGGTGGCAGCTTTATAGGGATTCCGATCTATTATGATAATCTGGAGGTTTATGGAACGATTTGTGGTTTAGATCCTCTCCCGCTTCAATTCTCAGAGGAAGATATAGAAATGTTTGAAACGATGGCATCTTTACTTTCTTATGTCATTGAACTGGAAAGTGCTCACAATCAAATTAATAAATTATCCGCGCCGTTTGTTCCTTTGACAAGTGGTGCAGCAATCCTGCCTATTATTGGGGATGTTAGTGAAGATCGGGTTGATGTCATTATTCAGTTAACGTTGTCTAAATGTCAGGAGCTGGATCTTGATTATTTAGTGATTGATTTATCTGGAATACTTCATATAAATGCTGAAGTGAGCAGAAATTTGCTGAAAATAGTCAATATACTTCAGTTAATTGGAGTTACACCATTATTAATCGGGATTCGCCCTGACTTAGCTATGAAAGCAGCTGAAATTAAAGCAGAACTGCGGGAAGTAATCTTTAAGCCTAATTTAGAGAGCGCCTTGAAGGAGATAGGTCTATCAATCAATACGATATAATTATCAGCTTTATAAAAACACTCTTCCAACCATTACATAAAGCACACAAATCAGCAGTCCGCACTATCTAGTTAAAATGACAAAAGGGAGGGAATGGTGTGGGGTTTTTAGAAAAGAGTGTAGTTGTAAAAAGACCAATACAAGAAGTGTTTGCAGCAGCGGCTGATTTTTCAAATAGTCCTCAAATTATGGAGCCAGTGGTGGCAGTTGAGTTATTAACCGACGGCCCTGTCAGGAAAGGCTATCAATTTAAGGAAATTCGAGAAATCAGAGGAAGAAAAGTTCCCTCTATAATCGAAGTCACAGAATTTGATGAAAATGTGAAATATGCTGTAAGAAGCCGGCAGCAGGGGATTGAGTTGAACTACTTTTACACGTTCACGCAGACTTCGGAAGGTACTCGAATCGATTTTAACGGGGAATTAATTACCGAGGGCATCAGAAATAAATTAGCTAAACCATTTCTGCAGAAGATCATAAAGAAAGAAGATCAGAATCATTTGGAGCATTTAAAGGACTATATCGAAAACGGGCAGTGACAGTGGTATAATAGGGTTACTAAAAAAGTGCAGGGGTCTCTGTCCTATTCAGTATGGAAAGAGACCTATTTTTTGTGGGGAAAGGAAAATGACTTAATGAGTGAAAAACAATCCAGCTGGCGTAGTGAGCTGCCAGCCTTCTTAGAAGAAGCCTGGAGCCATGCCGATTATCAATCGCCGACAAAGGTGCAGGACAAATCGATTCCGTTCATTTTGGATGGTCGTGATGTGATAGCGGAGGCCCCTACAGGAAGCGGGAAAACAATCGCTTATTTGCTGCCGCTCTTACAGAAAATCGATCCTGAAAAGAAGCGCACTCAGGTGTTAGTTCTAGCTTCTTCTCATGAGCTGGTTATGCAAATTAACGCGGAGGTTCAAGCATGGACTAAAGGAAGTGGAATTACGAGTGCGAGCTTAATAGGGGGCGCCAATGTTAAGCGGCAGATAGATAAGCTTAAGAAAAAGCCGAATATTGTAATGGGAACGCCCGGGCGTGTAAATGAGCTCATTCAAAAGAAAAAATTGAAGGCTCATGAATTTCAAACGATTGTTCTTGATGAAGCCGATCAGCTTTTGGTTCCTGAGCATATGAAAATGGTCCAGCAGATTATCAATAGCAGTCTGAAAGAACGACAACTGTTAATCTTCTCAGCAACTTTGCCAGAGAAAGTAGAAGAACTGGCTGCGAACTTTATGAAGGATGCAGAAGTGATACGAATTCAGCAAGAAGAAATGAAGCCGGAAGTGACTCACGGATATATTTCTTGTGAAGATCGTGAAAAGGTTGAATTGCTAAGAAAAGCTGCTAGAACGAAGGATTTTAAAGGACTCGCTTTTATGAAGGATATTGGCAGCCTGACGGTTTTTAAGGAGAAATTAGAATTTCATCATCTAGATCTTGCGGTTCTTCATAGTGATGCGAAGAAAGAACAGAGAGCAAAAGCACTAAAAGGATTCCGTAATGGGGACTGGTCTTTGCTATTAGCTACTGATGTGGCAGCGAGAGGCTTGGATATCCCCGATATCAATTATATTGTTAATCTTGATATACCTAAAGAAATATCCAGTTACATCCACCGGGCAGGAAGGACGTCACGTATTGGCTCGCAGGAGGCTGGTACTGTTCTATCCTTAGTCAATTCCGTAGAAGAAAAGCGATTGAAAAAATACGCTCGTGACTTAAACATTCCCCTTCAAAGAAAAGAAATTTACAAGGGTGAGATAAAAGATAATTAGCTCTATAGATAGAGACCTTTTTTAGGTCTCTTTGTTTTTTATGAGCCAAATGTTTCACTGTAATTACATATTCTAATACTTATATACTATTAATCGAATTGTAATTGAAATATTAGTAGATCTTTCCTCTCGATATATCAATTTCAGGACTTTTATCCCTGATAACAGAAAAAAATGGAGAAATTCAATGAATGAAAGGCCTGTTTATGGATAACAATGGTCTCTTGTTGGCGCTTCCTTTCCATGACATACTCAACGTGTGAGTTTCAAAAAAATAAACAAGGAGCGATGACATGATTAAA
This sequence comes from Halobacillus rhizosphaerae, assembly GCF_046719735.1. NCBI lineage: Bacteria > Bacillati > Bacillota > Bacilli > Caryophanales > Bacillaceae > Halobacillus > Halobacillus rhizosphaerae. Next base: position 58,975 of record NZ_JAUTWQ010000013.1, on the reverse strand, counting down.
AAGTTTCTATTCATCATAGTAGCCGTACTGGCTATGGTTTCAGCTGCAACCCCTGCTTTTGCTCAAGACACTTCCAAATCAATCACAATTCAATCAAAAGACTGTCAGCAATTAACTAATCAACTTCAAACTTGGCTGAAGGATAATCATATTAAATTTGACCAATCTTCACTTCAGAAGACAATCAATAAGTATTTTCAAGTAAGACAAAGTCCTGCTCCATCTAAGGATCAAGCGCAAGACCAACAAGATAAAGCTCAAACCCAAGATCAATCTAAAGATCAGCCTAAGCAAGAACAACCTAAAAAGGCGAGTCAACAACAATCGACTCAGAAAGCACCTGAACAAACGAATACAAATGACCAATCTAATAGTTCTCTAGATCAGTACCAGCCTTCTCAATACGAGAAGAAAGTGGTTCAACTTGTCAATGACGAGCGTGCTAAACAAGGTTTGGATCCGCTGAAAATGAACAATCGTTTAAGCGGACTGGCTCATATGAAATCAAAAGATATGGCCGATAACAATTACTTTTCCCATACCTCTCCAACGTATGGTTCTCCATTTGAAATGATGAAGCAATTTGACTTCAATTACCGTACGGCGGGTGAGAACATTGCAGCTGGACAGCGTACTCCGGAATCAGTCGTTCAGGGATGGATGAATAGTCCTGGTCACCGTGCCAATATCTTGAATGAAAGCTTCACTCAAATTGGCGTAGGATACGTTGAAGGTTCAGGACAGTATGGTACGTATTGGACTCAAGAGTTTATCACTCCCCAATAATAAAAAATAACAATCTATGAAAAGAGTCGGGCTCAACAAGAGCTCGTCTCTTTTTTTTATGGCTGATTGTTAAAGAAGAGCTTTAAGGCCAAGTGTAATGCCTTTATAGCCAAAGTGCAGTCCGAAACCTATAAGCACAAGGCTCGCTGTCAGGTGAATCCACTTAATAAATCTTGGCTGTAAGAACGTTTTGCTGAAGTGAATGGTTAGAGCAAGATTCAAGTTCCATAAGGCTATTCCAACAAACACAAGTGTACTTAACAAAAAAGAATGAAGCAGATTTGCTTTTTCAAATGCCGCCCCTAAAATCGATCCGTAAATGCTAATCCAAAAAAGCAGATTCATAGGATTCGTTCCCGCAATCAAAAAGCCCTTTGCATAAGAGCCAAACTTTGGATGCGCAGCAGAAGACCTTTCCATCCCCTGATGTTGATAGTGATCAGAAACGTGGAGACTAGTCCAGCCTGACTGAAGTAAAATGACACATCCAAATAACATTAGCAGAATCTTAACCCACAAAATAGTAAGAAAGTAAGAAAGTCCGAGAAACATCATGCTCATGAGTAAAAGATCGGAAGACATACCTCCAAGTCCAACGCAAAAAGACGGCCAAAACCCATAGGAAAGACCTCTTTTAATAATTTCTATATTAATCGGCCCCACTGGTGCAGCGATAGATAATCCGAGGAAAATATAGCTGATTAATAAGGTCAAGCCACTCCATCCTCTCTTCCTGCTTGTCCTTATTAGTAAATGACATTTGCAGGAAATGTATGACTGATAAAGTCCGTAATAAAAAATTTTTTATAAAAGTTGAAATGCCTACATAAAAGCATTTATTTAAGTTAAATAGAGAGAATTTCTCAGAAAATTGAATAACTGGGGTTGTAAAGCGCTTTCATTACCTCTATACTAGAGCTGTACTTTACTAAACCGATTTACTAAACTGATTTAGTAAAGGGCAATCTGCAGATGATTTGAGGATTTGGCCATGGGAAAAGTAAGGAGAATTACAATTAAAGAAGTAGCTGAGCGTGCAGAGGTTTCCAAAAGTACCGTATCTCAGTTTTTGAACAAAAGGTACGAATACATGGCAACTCTCACTAAAAAAAGAATAGAGGAGGCGATTAAGGATCTTGGGTATCAGCCCAATATTGTAGCAAGAAGCTTGAAACAAAAATCAACAAGAACCATAGGGGTGATCGTCGCGAATATTCTACATACATTTTCAACTGAGGTAAGCCGTGCTATTGAGGATGTTTGTAATCAAAAGGACTTTCACACGATCATATGCAATGCTGATGATCATCCTGAAAAGGAAAAGAAGTACATTGAAATGCTGAGGGCAAAACAAGTTGATGGGTTAATTATTTTTCCAACTGGAAATAATCGAACGCTTTATAAGCAAATGCAGGAGGAAAATTACCCGGTTGTTTTTATAGATAGGGAAGTATCCCAAATTCCGATAACTTCAGTCTTACTTGAAAATAAAAAAGCGGCTTCCATAGCTGTAGACCACTTTATTGAAAAAGGGCATACAAAAATTGCAATGATCACTACTTCTATTATTCATAACGTAACTGCCCGTGTGGAAAGGCTGGAAGGTTATAAGCAGAGTCTTAAAAGAAACGGAATACCCGTTCGCAAAGAATACATTGGGAGTGTCCGGTCCGCTGAAATTCTTGAAACACTTGAGGAGATGCTTAACCTGGATCAACCGCCTAAAGCCGTTTTAGCCGGGAATGACCTGGTATTGATTGAGGTTCTTAAATATATTAAACAACATCATTTAAGAATTCCTGAGGATTTGGCTGTTATAGGAATTGACGATGTGTCATTTGCCAGCTTCTATACTCCCTCGATTACCACAGTGGCCCAGCCGACATTCCAAATGGGTCAATCTGCCGCAGAAATCTTATTTAACAAGATGGAAAGCAGCACAAATAAAGATGCTAGTATTCGATTTGAACCCAAATTAATGGTTCGAAATTCTGGTTAAAGCCGCAGAGGAGGAACAAGATGAGTGAAGTCATAACAATAGGCGACGCGATGATTACTTTCGATCCAGTTCTAACGGGGCCAATGAGAAACTCCCCCTCGTTTAGTAGAAAAGCTGGAGGAGCAGAATTCAATTTTGCAATCGGATGTGCAAGGTTGGGAATGGATGTAAAGTGGCTCAGCTGTCTTGGAAATGATGAATTTGGAAAGTACATTAGGAATTTTGCAAGAGGAGAAGGGATCGACACATCCTCTGTCCGTTTGATGGATGGTTTCCCCACCTCGCTTAACTTTAAAGAAATCCGAGCAGATGGTAGTGGCAGCACTTATTACTACCGAACTCCATCTCCAACCAAAGCGTTAACCGAACAAACCTTGGATGAAAATGCGATACGCAATGCAAAACTTCTTCATATTAGTGGAGTTTTCGCAGCCATTGACCCCAAAAAGAATATTCCTTTACTAAAGAGAGCCGTAACTATCGCAAAAGATCACGGCTTACTGATTTCCTTCGATCCAAATATCCGCTTAAAACTTTGGAGTAAAAAACAAGCAAAAGAGGGTCTTATTGAATTGTTACCCTATGTAGATATCATGCTGACAGGAGAGGAAGAAGCTGAGCTGTTGTTTGGTGTTTCTGATCCAGAATCCATTGTAGATGCCTGCAGAAAATACGGGATTTCTACTATTGCTATAAAAAAAGGTGAGTTAGGAGCAGTTGGTTATCACAACGGAGAATTTATCACGGCTCCGGCAATTCAGCCTAATAAAGTAGTAGATACAGTGGGGGCAGGAGATGGTTTTGATGCTGGGGTAGTATACGGCTTTTTACAAGGCTGGGAGTTAGAAAAGACCCTGAATTTTGCTAATACAATAGGTTCTATGGTTGTTAGTGTTCAAGGAGATAATGAGGGGCTTCCGGAGCTCGAAGATGTACTTGTGCAAACAGGAGAAAAAGAATACCTGGAGCGATAAAGCAAGAGAAACTACGGTTCATTTTGAAAGCGAATTCATTTAAAAATTATACTTGGAGGAATTAGAATGAAAAAATCTTTGTCTATGTTTTGCTTATTATTCATGGTGATTGCAGCCGGCTTAACTGGCTGCAGTAATAGTGACAAGTCTGCAGGTGCATCTGGAGATGGCAAAATTAAAATAGTCGCGGCTCATAACCAGACGTCGCCAGAAAATCCTTACCAAATCGGAATGAAGGAATTTAAAAAAGTAGCAGAAGAAAAATCTGATGGAAATATTGAAGTTGAAGTCCATGCAGGTACATTAGGTACAAGTGAATCAGAACTTGTAGAGAAATTAAAGCTAGGTGCAGCAGATGTCGTGCTGGTATCTCCAGGGTTTATGTCTAAAACAGGTATAAAGGAAATCGATTTATTAGCTCTTCCTTATTTATTTGACAGCTACGATCATTGGGAAAAAGCTGTTGATGGGGAAGTGGGAGACAAGATGGCAGATATCATTAATAAAAAATCTAACAATGACTTTAAACTATTAGGTTATTGGACAGCAGGGGTTCGTCATTATTACGGCAAGAAACCTCTTCATTCTGTAGATGATTTAAAAGGCATGAAATTACGCACTCAAACCTCTGGAGTCGTTGCGAATTATTGGGAGAAAACTGGAGCCATTCCTACATCCGTTGCATGGGGCGAACTTTATCAGGCACTGCAGCAGGGTGTTGTAGATGGAGCTGAAAATGCTTATCCATACTTTGTCCAGCAAAATCATCATAAAACAGAGAACGGGAAGTACATTACAGAAACTGCCCATGACTACACTACAAGATTCTTATTGATTAACGGTAAGAAATTTGATTCTTATTCTGATGAACAGAAAAAGAATGTTCTAGCAGCAGCTAAGGCAGCAGTGAAGAAAGAACGTGAAGCTCTATATGCTCAAGAAGAAGAATACAAACAAAAAGCCATTGATGAAGGAGCAAAAGTAAACCAAATCGATCGTGAGCCGTTTATCGAGCTTGCTAAACCTCTTCAGGATAAAACGGCTAAAAAAATTGGTATGACGGATATGCTTGAAAAAATCCGTGAAATGAAATAACTAAATCAAATAGAGGAAAGAACATAGCATTGTTCTTTCCTCCAATATTCTTTGAGGAGGACAAGCTAAAGATGTTGATCAAACTTCTTGAGAAAGTACAATTAGCTATCGGTGTTTTATTTCTGGTCATCTTCTTTACTACAATTATTATTCAAGTTATCACTCGTTTAGTGGGAATCTCTGCCATATGGACTGAAGAAGTGGCGACCTATTCGTTTATTTGGTCAGTCTTTATGGGAGCATCGATCATGGTAAATAAACGAGAGCACTTTAAATTTGATTTGTTGTTAAAGAAATTAAAAGGCAAACGAAAGAACAGTCTTTATCTAGTTAACGATTTCATTTTACTGCTCTTTTGCGCAGCACTTTTCTACTTTGGGATGGTGGCCGTTCAAAGTTTTTGGAATTACAATTGGGTGTCCCTTCCCCAGATGAAGATGGGATACGTTTGGATCTCAGTTCCGATTATGGGAGGATCCATGATGATTTATAAACTTGGCCATATTATCAATACGGTGAAAAATTTCTCAAGAGAGGGGATCGCAGAATGATCGGACCTATATTAGTCGGAGTGTTTATATTGTTTATGATCATTGGCGTCCCTATTGCATTTGTTATCGGCATCGTGGCTTTACTGGGGATTATGTTTATTCCCTACATTCCTGATGTTACCGTTCCTGTAAAGATGCTTAACGGGCTGGATTCTTTTGTCCTGCTGGCTGTTCCTTTGTTTATTTTAGCCGCTAACCTAATGAATAGTGGAAAAATATCTCAAAAACTCATTGATTTTTCCCTTTCTATGGTTGGCCATATTCGCGGAGGATTAGCCCATGCGAACATACTCGTTTCCATGCTTTTTGCAGGGGTGTCAGGAGCTTCTCAAGCTGATACGGCAGGCGTAGGGAAAATTCTCATTCCTAACATGAAGAAACAAGGATATGATAAAGAGAATGCAGTAGGAATTACAGCCGCTTCCTCTACGATCGGTGTCATTATTCCACCGAGTATTCCTATGATTATTTATGCAGGCTTGACCAATGTCTCTGTAGGTGCTTTATTTCTAGTGGGTATCATTCCAGGAGTCCTAGTGGGCTTAGGAATGATGGCAATCGTGTATGTACTAGCTAAAAAAAGAGGTTATCCCACCTATCAAAAAGCTTCATTAAAGAACTTCTTCAAGCAATTTTTTGAGACAATTCCTGCTTTATTTACACCGGTGATCCTTATTGGCGGCATTATTTCTGGGATTTTTACGGCAACGGAAGCAGCGGCTTTTGCTTCTTTATATACAATTATCGTAGGAATGTTCTATTATAAGACCCTGAAGCTGAAAGATTTTCCAAAGATACTCAAAGATACATTAATGCTGAGTTCCCTTTCATTATTTGCTCTGGCAGCAGCCAATGCACTCGGAGAGTTAATGAGTTATTATCAGCTTTCCTCATGGGCACAACAGTTTTTCACTAACAATATCGACAGTAAGTGGTTATTCTTAGTTGTCATTATTGCATTCTTTTTATTTGTGGGTACGTTTATGGATGCTATTCCAGCAATGATCCTGTTCATACCCGTCATTTTGCCAGTCGCGATCAGCTTCAATATCAGCCCGATCTTACTTGGAATTGTTACCATTATGACACTCGCTGTTGGATTAGTTACTCCGCCATATGGATTGTGTCTACTGTTAGCCGCTAAGATAGGTGACTTACCTATAGAACGATCGTTTAAAGGTGTTCTCCCTTATATAACAGTGGTAGTTGTAGTTCTTCTCTTGGTGGCTTTCATCCCAGGATTTGCTTTTTACCTGCCTCAGCATGTAAGTCCAAATTTATTCTAAATGTCAATTTATTTAGTAGAGACTGAAACAGAATAATTTTAGTCATTTAAATCCGAACGATGAGGAAATGTTAACGACATTCTTCCATCTCTGTTCGGATTTTTTTGTACTGTATGACGTTACTCGTCGGTCGTTACTGGGGAAAAAGAAAATGTAAGACCATGGATTGTTCGTGATGGGAAGATTTCCTGTGCTCGTTGTTATCGTTATAATAAAGCTAAATGCTGAAAGGAGCACTGTCGCTAATGGAAGTTAACCAACTGTTAGGAAAAGCCGTCTGCTTATTTACACAAGAGCTTCGTACAAATTTAACAGGTATCTATTTGCATGGATCGCTGGCAATGGGCTGTTTTAAGAAGGATAGAAGTGATGTAGACCTATTAATAGTAGTAAAAGAGAAGATAAGCGAGAAAACAAAGAGAAAACTCATCGAAGGCACAATCAGGCTGGAGGAACAATGTAAAGTGTACCCACTGGAGTGGAGCGTTATTCTCCAAACAGAAGTCAAAAAGCCTTCTCATCCTGTTCATTTTCTGCTCCATTATTCTGCTTTCCATAAACCTCATTATCTTACTAATCCTGATTATAAATGCGAAGAGGGCAGGGATCCTGATTTGACTGCCCACTTAATGGTTACTTACGAGCGAGGACGCTGCTTGTTCGGGGTTCCGATAAGGGAAATGTTTAAGAAGCCTGAAGAAGCGGACTATTTTCAAGCGATATACTATGATATTCATAATGCGGAAGAGCACATAGCGGAAAACCCTGTTTATTATGTGCTTAACTTGTGCCGGGTTTATCAATATGCATTAACTAAAATGGTCTCTTCTAAGAAAGAGGGAGGGGAGTGGGGAGTAACTTTTTTACCCTCTGAGTATCATCACCTCCTCCGCCTGTCATTGAAGAAATATGCAGGGGAAGGACAAAGTGAAAAACTGCCTGGTCCTTTGCTGAAAAAGTTTGCCGGATTTATGATTCGTGAAATAAAGAATTACTGTTTTTCAGAAATGGGCCGCACATAACCCTCCACCGTAATACGGTCATTCTCTTTTTCAGCGTTGGCCCATTCATTAATTAATTTGAGCAAGGTAAACAGCATAACAACTAGCCCTGAGATTAAGAACCCCTGCGTAGGCTCTGCTTGATAGTATTGGAAACTGATAATGTGATAAACAAAGAAAGCTATGGATGTTAAAGCCAAATAACCAAGCCGCTGCATATAGGGTCTCTGCTTTTGAAACGGACAATTCAGCAGTAAGGGAGCCCAGTAAACGATAGAACAAACCGTTAGTATACCTAAATGGATGATGAAACCAAAAGGGTGAGCAAGCATTAGCGTGACTTCATAGCTAATGACTACTCCAATGAAGAACAAGGCTGCACTGACAATGAGACGTTGGCTGCCATTGACTATCCATCTTAAAGTTCTCCTGAACCAAAGATGGGTGCGATTCGCGTACAGAATCCAACCGGGGACGACAATAAAGGTAATTAAACTTCTAGAGAAATTCATAAGAGGATGCTCATTATGAATAGTAATGAGCAAAATGCCAGCAAAGACGAGAGAAAAGAAAACAGGGAAAAGGATTTTCTTATTGCGGACCAGCACGTGCTGCACTCTCCATCAACTCCTATAAGCTTTGGCGTTACTATTCCCTTATTGATTGAAAATAAACTTTAAAAAGCCGATCCCCTTGGGAGTTAAGACGATTTTCGAGGGGAGAACATAACGGAAAAATAATTACTTGTGGGAAAACTCAAATGTACTGTATTAAAAATGGATTTTCCACCAATGGAGGGCTAATTCTTCCACCTCATCCAGATGAGTCATGAAATCGTGTTCTGCTCCTTGAAGTACCTCTAGCTTTGAATCATCAGACAGCCATTTCATCCCTTGCTGAGTTATGGGCATGAGAATAGCTTCCTCTCCCAACTCCCCATGAACGATGAGCACTGGACACGAAATTCTGCTTAAGAGAAGCTGCTGGTCGCATTCCGAAAAGTCATCAAGCATCTGTTTAGAAATCGTGATATGGTCACGATTAGAATGTTGGACAGGCTGCGTAAGAAATCCTGTGGCAGCAAGCTCATTCAGCTGCGTATCTGTAAATTCTTCCTTCCAGTTATAGTGGACAGGTCCAGTCCCAGCTCCCGTTAGAACCATGGTGGTGATATCTTCCGGCTGGAATGCCTCTAAGCAGACTCTTGCCCCCAAGCTATGCCCATATAGAGCAATCTCTTCGAAACCTTGAGATTTAACAAAAGCAATAGCTGAGCTTAAATCATCGACTTCGTTTTTCAAAGAAAGGGCTGTATCTTCACTATCACCACAGCCTGAGAAGTCAAACCTCAATACGCTGAATCCTGCTTTTGAGAAGGCTTCGGAGAAACGATCAAACCTTCCTTTTGAAAAACGGTTCGACCTGAAGCCGTGACACATGATAATAACTTTTCGCTTGTTTTCCCCTTGTAAGTCTCCTGCTAATGAAAGTCCTTTGGAATTCTTAAAACGGATCTGCTTCACGATTCAGTCTCCTTGTCTATGTAAAAAGTATTCGGTGCTCCTGCCGTGTTTAAACAAAATCATCAAGAGAGGGCTTTACCTTCATTAAAGATGTCCATAAGTAGTCCTCTCCGAAAAGGCACTCAGAAGTCTCCATTTTCTTCATTTTTCTAAATGAAGAAAGAGTAAACTTCTTTTCGAGGATTTCCTTCAGCCTGTCTTCTTGATAACCAATCCCTCCCTGCATATTGAACTGGCGATAAACCTCCCAGTCTGAAATATCCGCACCACCATCAGGGGTGAAACAGACTAACCCAAAATATCCGTTAGACTTTAATGATTCTGCGATAATTTCTAAATAATCGATTCTTTGATGAGGCGGAAGGTGGTGCAGTAAACCGCTGTCGTAAATGAAATCGTAAGAATCAGGCAAAAGGTTCAGCTTGAATACGTCTCCACAGCGATAACGAATGGAGAGGTTTTCTTTCTTCGCTCGCTGACGTGCCCAATTTATAGCATTCTCGGATAAGTCGACAGCTTCTACTTCACATCCTTGTCTTGCCATATACATAGCGTTTCTTCCTGGACCGCAGCCTAGTTCCAGCACGGTCTCAGGTGAGATAGAATGTTTAAAATAATCCACTAGGTTTTCATCCGGGTAAGTGCTTTGCAAGAAAGGAACATCTTGATTACGATCTTCGTAGAATTTCTCCCAGAAGGGCTTGGGTGCACGCATCAATTCATCCAGCATACGATAAAGATCTTGATTATTTAATATTTTTTCGTTCACATTTACCCCTCCAGAACGTTGGAATGATTCGCTATCTTTATCATACCATTTTCCCTGTACAGCCTCCTATGAAATCTTTTGAAGCACTGTGAAGTAATTATTTTTACTTTTAAATTTAAAAATTTATTGCTTTTCAGAGTAATTTATTTTACTATTTAAAGTAATAAGGAGGGACATAATGGAAAATTTTCAATTAAATGTGGCTTTGCTTCGGAGGAGGGTCCCTAATTTAACAAGTGCAGCTAAGTCAGTGGGTCTTCGTCCAGCCACTGTGTCTAATTTATGCAATGGGAAAATATCTATTGGCCGCACAGAGGTCAGGACTTTAGTTGCTCTTGCCACACTCGCAGAATGCGGGCTGGATGAGTTAATTATTCGAGGGGAGAGATTTGAAATGGTGGAGACTGGGGTTAAGGTTCTTGATTTATTTGCACCTTTAGCTAAAGGGGGAACCGCTGGATTGGTCGCACGTCCTGGAATGGGACAGCTCGTCGTATTGGCTGAAATCTTTCATCGGTTAAAACAAGAAGGGTATAAGATTGTCCTGCTTCATCCTGAAGGGGAGTATCCCGAAGTGAACGATATCACTGACGATGTGGATGAAATATGCTGGAGCCTGGAGGATGCTGAGAATCAAGTTAAGCAACTGGGAGAAAATCATGATGTTGTCTTTGCAGCGGACCGTTCCCATGTCTTAACTGGGGGAATGGTACAATTACAGGAAAGCTGGTCTGCCTTATCGTCAGTAACCACCTTTTTACTCGATCTAAAAGGGGAATCGGTTGATGAAGATCTTCCTTATGGCCCCCTTGAAACGTTGTGGCAGTTTGACATTGATTTAAGCAGCCGGCATCTCTATCCGGCAGTTCATCCATTATTCTCCACCTCTACGGTCCTTGAAGGAGCAAATCTTGATCAGACCCATTTCTCCATTCAACAGCGGGCTCAGAGGCTGCTGCGAAGGTATCGGGAACTTCGATCTGTCGTGAATGCAAGCAGTATAACAGCACTTTCCTCTGCAGATACAGAGACTTTTAATCGAGGGGAAAGATTAGAAGCCTATTTGAGCCAGCCTTTTTTTACAGCGGAAGCTTTTACAGGTCAAAAAGGAGAATACGTACCATTTAGGACTACACTAGAGGATGTAAGAAAAATCCTTGATGGTTTAGCTGATAACAAAGGTGTTAAGGAACTAACATATAGAGGCAGTCTTTCATAAGGAAGTGATAACATGGATTATATTACCTACCTAAGATCAATGGTAGGGCATGAGAAAGTACTCATGCCTGTATGCGGGGCGTTAATTTTTGATGAGCAGGGCAGAATCCTGCTGCAGCTGCGCTCTGATACCAACTCCTGGGGAATTCCTGGAGGTTTTATGGAATTAGATGAATCGATTGAAGACACAGCGAGACGCGAAACTATGGAGGAAACCGGGATAAAACTGGGAGAACTGAACTTCTTCGGGATATATTCTGGCTCTGACTTTCACAAGACTTTTCCGAATGGGGACCAGGCCGCTCTCGTACAAATTCTGTTTACTTGCAGGGATTACGCCGGGGACATTCATTTTCATGATCGAGAAACTCTTGATGCTCAATTCTTTTCGTTCGATGAATTACCGGAAGAGATTTTGGAAAAACACCGGATGTTTCTGAAGGATTATCAGGAGAATCCTTCTGGACCAGTCATTGGCTGATGTATAATTGCATAAAATATGGTACACTGTGTGTAGAATAAGAAAGACCGCAGTTTGAGCTGCGGCCTTAACGATAACGATTCCTTCGGGGATCAGCTACTCACTGAGGAATAGACCTCTCCCGTTTGCAGACAGGAGGTCTATTTTTTATTGGTCAATTTTAAGACCAAAGTAAGCAGAGCAATAAGGAAAGTTCCGAACGAAAACAGAACCATAAATACCTCATAGATACTCACTAAAGGCATCACCCCCTTTCTCTGAGAAATAAGGGGGCAGCCGACCTCCGTGTAAGAATCGTTATCTACTTGTTATTGTATCACAGGAAAAATAGGGAAAAGGTCGGAATTTCCTGCATCTTCCTTATTTATCTTCTAGCTATATTCCATAAGCAGGTGAGATCCCACAGGGTCTGTCCGACGAAGCACACTGGCCATACTTGGGAAAGTGCACAAATGGGGATAACCTGGAAGGCGCTCTTTCTTTGCGGTGTGATAGAAGGGAGTTTGGATGCGATAGAAAGAAATTTTGAAGCGATAGATTGTATTTCAAGGATAATGATAAGACGATAGAAAGGGTAAGATGCGATAGAACGAAAGGAAGAGGCGATAGAATCGCTTCGGGAAAAGATAGAATTGAATTTAGCACCGATAAAAGAGAAATAAGGAAGGATAGATTCAATATTCGGAGCGATAGAAAGATTTTGAAACAAGAAAGGTAGTGGTTGAGTGATAAAATAGCTTGTTCCCTTTGCGGTTGAAGAAAATAGAGTCCCTTACCCGAAGGCTCCATTTCCATCATGCGAAGCTTCCCCCATCCATGACACCTACAGAAGTTTCAGGCGAGCAGTCGCTTGATTTTCACCTCCTCAGATAATGACCTCATTTTGTATGATCCCCTGCTGTTATGCCGTCCCAAATTGTCTTATCCCCCATAGTTTGCATCCAATTTTCAAAAGCAGAGGAGCAGCCATTCTAAATCCTGAATTTGGCCCCCTCCCAAAGTTGGGTTAAAATTTATATTGTCATTTTGTTATAGCTGTTATACTATATATATAACAATACAAACAAAAGAGGTGAGATTCATTTGTGTTTATTCATCTTGATTTAGAAGCGAAAGAACCCATCTATACCCAATTAAAAAATGAGATCATTGCCGGAATAGCTAAACAGGAACTTGTTCCAGGAGAAGGGCTGCCATCTGTAAGATCGTTAGCTAAGGATTTAAGCATTAATCTGCATACAGTCAATAAAGCATATCAACAGCTAAAGCAAGAGGGGTTCATTCTGATTCACCGCCAAAAGGGAGTGGTCATCAATCCAGATGGAATTCCTGAAGCAGGTAATGAAGAAATACAAAGAATAAAGAAAGATCTGCGTCCCATGATTGCTGAATCAATTTGCAGAGGAATAGAAGAAGAAGAGTATATAGAGATGTGCCGGATGATCTTCCGAGAATTTAGTGCCAAAGGGGGAAATCGAAATGAATAACGAATTAGCAGCTAGTTTATTGGCCCTCATCTTCATTCCAATTGTGCTCTCCATGATGTTTATTCCATATTGGACTCGAAGAACAGAAAGTTTTGGTGTATCCATTCCAGAATCCTACTACATGCGAGAAGACCTGAGAATCATGCGAAAGCGCTATGTATTTTATACAGGTATCTTGAGTGTTCTTTCATTAGTGATAATTTTTCTGCTGGGTGGTTTATTGGATGAGAGGACTTTAAGTCTTGGGTTCGGTGCAATTACGGTCGTTTATATTATTGCTTCCTTTTTTATTTATTTGTACTTTCATCGCAGGATGAAGACACTGAAAGCAAAGGAAAAGTGGAGTAAAACGAAGACTCAGCAGCTGGTTGTCGATACGAGCTTTAGAAATTATCGCTTAACGTATTCAAACTTATGGTTTCTTATACCGTTGCTGCTTACACTGGTTACAGTCGTATACACATTTCAAATGTATGATAAAATACCAGATCGTTTTCCAATGCAATACAATTTCAGCGGCGAAGTTACCAATTGGGCGGATAAATCCTATAAGACTCTTCTTCTTATGCCGGTGATGCAAATATATTTAACCGTAATCTTCTTATTTACGAATATCGTCATCTCACGGGCCAAACAGCAGGTGAGTGCGGAACAGCCGGAAAGATCTTTAAAGCAGAATCTTGTATTTCGTCGAAGGTGGTCTGCCTTTACGATTTGGTCAGGTATTGGGCTGGTTGTGTTGTTCTCCTTCAGTCAATATACGTTTATATATCCCGTTCATGGAGTCTGGATTATGGTCGTTCCCTTGGTATTTACATTTGCAATTGTGGCAGGTGCTATTGTCCTATCTGTATCTACCGGACAAGGAGGAAGCCGAGTAAAGACGGCTTCAGGATCTGATGGAAGTGTCATTGATCGGGATGATGACCGCCATTGGAAGCTTGGACAAATCTATTTTAACCCTAAGGATCCCGCACTCTTTCTGGAGAAAAGGTTCGGAGTGGGCTGGACGGTTAATTTTGCCCGGCCGTCTGCCTGGGTGATTCTCGTCGTTATTATTGGTCTAGCTGTGGTGCTTCCGTTTCTATTTGGAGCTTAACAATCGACGATAAGAAAAGGCTGTATTTCATGGGTAGTCCATGAAATACAGCCTTTTACGTTTATTATATTATCTCCTGATTTTCTGCAGCAGGCGCAGAATTTCGAAGTATAACCAGACAAGCGTGACGATTAAACCGAAAGCTCCATACCACTCCATATACTTGGGAGCTCTTCCTCGGACACCTGATTCAATGAAATCAAAATCGAGGACAAGGTTCATCGCGGCCACGGCCACAATGAGTAAACTAATGCCGATTCCGATCCATCCACTGGAATGTAGATAGGGAACGGAGGTATGAACAAATAGATTGAGAGCAAAGTCGATCATATAGACTACGAATATCGCTAAGGTAGCAGAAACGACCATCATTCTGAAATTCTTTGTAACTTTAATGATTCTTGTAGCGTAAAGAAATAACAATACACCTAATACAGCAAATGTCAGTCCTGCCGCCTGGATAACAATCCCGGGATACTGGGCTTCGAGAATAGAAGATATACCCCCAATGAAAAACCCTTCCAGTGCTGCGTAAATAGGGGCAGTAACAGGTGCCGCTTTCTTAAAGAAAGCAGTAATCAGCGCAAAGATAAGCCCGCCAATTGCTCCAATTAGCATCATTAGCGTAATATTTACTCCCTGGGAATACTGATACCAGGTGTAAAGCGCTGCTCCAAGCAAGAAGAGAAAGAGAACAGCTGTCTTTCCTACTGTTCCTCCCAGGGTCATTGAACTGCCTGATGCACGTTCTTTTCTAAATGTATCTTCTTTTAAAATTGGATTTCCAGATCTCATCATTTTCCTCACTCCTTCTAGTCACTCTCTATGTGATACGTAATTGGCCATCAGAAGGTTTCACTTCCGTGTTTACCTGTTAAGATAAAATGCCAAACCCATTTATATAAGAAAGCGGAGCTAAGAGGACAGCTTTACCCGCTCCTTTATAGATGATTACATAGAATGACTAATTTGAGTACCATTTGTAAAGTTTCTTCGGACGACCGATTTTCTGATGGCTGACAATCTGCTTTACTTTTCCTTCTTCCAGTAAATGCATCAAATATCGGTAAACCGTCGGGTAAGCTAGGCCGATTTCTTTGGATATTACGTCCACGGAAGTAGGGTCAGGATGATTTTTAAGAAATTCCGCTACTGACTTTAACGTGTTTTTACTGATTCCTTTGGTGGTGAACACATCCTCTTCTTCCTCTTGAACATGCTTCATATTCGCGATTTGCACATGTAATTTAATTCTGGAAATCATATCAGGGGCTTTCACTGGTTTAAGGGCGAAATCGGTTGCCCCTTCCTCGAGGAATTTGTCTGCTACTTCTTGTCGTTCATCTACGGTCAGTACAAGAATAGGAACATATTCGTTTTGTTTGCGAATCTCTCTAACCGTTTGTAAACCGTCCATTTCAGGCATATGATAGTCCACCAGAATGATGTCGTAAGAATCTGCTTGGAATTTCTTCATTCCTTCGCTGCCATTTTCAGCGGTCTCTGATTCCCATCCTGCATGCCGGCAAAACTCTGTAAGCATGTAGCGCAGGGATTCATCATTATCTATGATTAGTATTTTCATAACGTACTCTCTCCTTTGGAAAATGGATCCAAAACGTGGTGCCGAGTCCATCTTTACTTTTAATCGTTAATTCGGCATCATGTTCCTGTACTACATTCTTTACAAAAGCAAGTCCTACCCCGGGGTGGGCTTTCGTACTGTACCCCGCGTTCCATATTTTGGACACTTCAGAAGGCTTGATTCCCGGCCCGTTGTCTTCAATTCCTATTAATATACCTTCATTTTCTACTTTCGTTCGAATAGTGACGCGGGCATCTTCCTGGCCCTCTACTGCGTCACTCGCATTATCAATTAAGTTAACAAGTACTCGCGTCATGCGGATCTTATTTATATAAATTTCAATATCTTTCTCCGCCTGTAAATCAAATGCGTAGATAGTGGCTGAATCTGATAGCTTATTGGCTCGCATATAGGAAATAAACGCCTTCAGTGTACACCAGTTTCGTTTTTCATGATATAGAATTTCTGAAACCATATCACTGGTGGATTGAATAGACGATGAAATCTTTTCTGTGTATTCCTGGATTTCTGGATCCTGATTTTTCATTTGGATTAAGGAATTTAATCCTTCCATTAAAGCTAACGGAGTTTTTAAGTCATGCACGAGATGAAGGGCTTCGCGGCCTGATCTCGATTCTACCATCTCAAGTCTTGCGATATCGAGGTCTTGTCTCATCTTCCATTTCTGTTCAGAAACGGTCAGATAGACTGCAAGAATGGCGGCATTGATAATAAATACGCCGCATAAAACAAGGCTGTAAAAGGAAAGGGTGACGCCGAAGCCTAGCTCCACAGCCATATCTTTAATATCTGAGGATACGACGCCGTTTCCAAAACCAAAGTGAGTCAGAAAAATTACTGTATCGAGCCATTGAAAACCAAAAAGTAATTGAGATAAGACGACGGCTTTAAACAGCGGACGGAGCTGTCCCTTCCCTAATAATTGAAGAGCTGTTATAGCTGCCAGTAAGAGGAGGGCAGGACCACCGAAGTCATAATTCACTGAATTGTATCCGTTAATAGTCACATAAACAAGCGGGATGATGACAATAGGGAGAACTGCTTTCAGCCAGGGCATATCAAGCTTTCTCCCAAGTTCATCTCCGAGAAGTAGAGCTCCAATATAATGAGGCAATGCCCGTACCGTATTTAACATAACAAGCACAAAGGCAGCTATCATTAATGTATTGCCAGAAGGAGAACTGTGTAATTCCTTCATTAAGTGGGTGAGGCCGACCACATCTGGAGCCAGCCATAGTGGCATAGATATGCCTAATAGAATTAAACCAATCTTTATCCAGACGCTTTTCGATCGAACGAGCTCCTTCATCATTAGTAATCCCCTGCCTAGACCAATCTTTCTTTTATTCTAATACACGAAGAAAAGATTTTCGATCCTTTTTTACTTAAAAGCGTTAATCGGATATTTGCTTCTTTTCTTGGGAACTGGGCATTCACTGGCAACACCTAGTATAATGGAGACAGATAACTCTATATAAAGAGCAGGTGCTTGAGATGATCTTGATGATTGATAACTATGATTCGTTCACTTATAATCTATTTCAATATTTTAAACAAATGGATGATGAGGTTCTTGTTTTCCGAAATGATGAGGTCACATTACAGGAAATGGACGCTTTGAATCCCGATCTTATTGTTTTGTCCCCGGGTCCTGGAAGTCCATCTGAGTCAGGGATATGCCGTGAAGTTATAAAATCTTATTATTTACACACACCGATCCTGGGGATTTGTTTGGGACATCAGCTAATCGTCGACTTCTTTGGCGGTGAGATTAGGAAAGGGAAACAGCCAGTGCATGGAAAAGTGACGGCTATTCGTCATGATGGAAAGTTTTTATTTAGGAATATCCCAGCCTCTATCCGTGTAACAAGGTACCATTCTTTGGTGATAGCGGAAGATAATTTGCCGTCAACTTTACAGATAAGCGCCATATCTGAAGATAATGTAGTCATGGGTGTGCGCCATGCAGAGGCTCCGTTAGAAGGGATTCAGTTTCATCCGGAGTCCATATTAACCGAATACGGATTTGAAATGCTTAAGAACGCTTATGAGCAGGCTGTGCAATTTCAAAGAAATCGAATGGAGGTCTGCCGATGAATCCTTTGATGGTGTTCGATTTTGCAGATGACAAAGGAAATAACCAGCAAATCTCCTTTGAGAAACCAATCTCTGTAGTCACTGCCAACTCTCTGAGTGAGGTAAAGACTGCGTTTCATGAAGTTGAGAAGCAGTTAGCCAAGGGGAATTATGCAGCAGGGTTCGTTTCTTACGAAGCTGCTCCAGCATTTGATCGTGCGTTTCGGGTGCATAAGCAGTCAGAGTGGCCGCTTGTGTGGTTTGGAATTTTTGATGAACCAGTGGAGGAGTTAAAAATTTCAGAAGGGGAATATCAGCTTTCTCAATGGGAAATGGAAGGAACATTCGCAGATTACCAGACGGGAATGAAGAAGATTAAAGAAGCGATCGAAGTTGGAAATACCTATCAAGTGAATTACACTACACGACTGCGGTCCCATTTTAAAGGGAATGCTTATTCCTTTTATAAGCAGCTGTCCAAGAACCAGCAAGCCCAGTATAGTGCTTTCTTACAATTGGGCAATCGTAGCATACTATCTGCTTCTCCAGAATTATTTTTTAAAAGGCATGGTAATCAGCTGACAGCAAAACCCATGAAAGGTACAGCGAAACGCGGCCGATGGGCAGAGGAAGACAAGCAGCAAATGGACCATTTAGTGGAATCAGAAAAAGAAAGAGCGGAAAACTTGATGATTGTCGACCTGTTAAGAAATGATTTAGGCAGAGTAGCTGTTCCCGGGTCGATACACGTGCCAAAACTCTTTGAAATAGAAACGTACCCAACGGTTCATCAAATGACCTCGACCGTTAACGCTGCTTTACTAGAAGAAACTTCTATACTCCAAATCTTTCAGGCTTTGTTTCCTTGCGGCTCGATCACTGGGGCCCCGAAAGTTCGAACGATGGAATATATTGCTGCGTTAGAAACCTCTGCCAGAAATATTTATTGCGGGGCAGTCGGGTATATAACACCTACGAAAGAAGCGGTGTTTAATGTTCCTATCCGAACCGTTATGATTGACCATCGAACAGGAGAAGCCGTATACGGGACGGGCGGAGGGGTTACATGGGATTCAACACCGGAAGCGGAATTCCACGAACTTCAGACAAAGGCAAAGTTCCTAACTGAAAAACGACCGGAGTTTGATTTATTAGAGACGATGAAGCTTGAGGAAGGGCAGTTTCCGCTCCTGGAGTACCACCTGAACCGTGCCGGCAAGTCTTCAGCGTATTTTAATCGGCCATTTAACGATGCGGATATAAGGATACAAACAGACAAACTTGCTTCTGAACACCCCCAAGGAGTTTATAAAGTACGGCTGTTATTAGATGCAGCAGGTGACTGTAAACTTACAATCAGTCCAATTTCTGAGCCTCCACTAAAGGTGAAGGCGTCGCTTGCTTCTGAGCCTGTAAATGAACATGATGTTTTTCTTTTTCACAAGACGACCCATAGACAAGTATATAATCGCCACAATCGGAATGATGTGTTTACAGTGCTGCTTTGGAATCAGAAGAATGAGCTTACGGAGTTTACAATGGCTAATTTAGTAGTCAAGCATCAAGGGGAATTCTACACCCCGCCTGTAACGTCTGGACTATTAGCGGGAACTTACCGGGAAAGGCTGTTAGAGGAAGGCTTCTTAAAGGAAAGGAAATTAAATAAAGAAGATCTCGGAAGCTTCGAGGAAATCTGGATGATTAATGGTGTTCGGGGCTGGGTGAGAGTGGAGATGGTATGACTAGCGGTTTATTTAACCGCAAAAGTGTGAAAAGTGGATATAAGGAGGTATGAAAATGAAACATATCGTTTTTTATGATGCTCAATGTCCCTTTTGCTTTAACGTAAAAAGGATACTAAGGAAATTTGACTGGTTTCATCAAATTAAATGGGTAGCCGTTCAAGAAGTGGAGGAACGCGGGGGTTATCCTTATTTAGAAGGCCGCAATACACTTGATGAGATCCACATGCTTACGAAAGAAGGTGAAGTGAAAGAAGGGTATTACTCCATTAGAAAACTCCTCCTGGCTTTACCTCCATTTGCTTTGTTAGGGCTGCTTTTATATTTGCCGGGTATGGACCGCGTTGGCTCCCCTGCCTATAAGTGGTTTTCCGCTCACCGTTATCAATGGTTCGGCCGTTATGATATTCCTAGGTATGCTTGAAAGTCTCCCTAAGATGGAGGCTTTTTTAATAGAGGACTTAGGTAATGAACTAAACAAGTTCCATAAGCCTGTGTTTTCTTAATTTGTTATAATAAAAAGAAAATGAAGCGTGAACACCTCTTAAGGATATTCACGCTTCATGAGTACCGCTGGCACGGTAATTTTATTTAATTCGAAGGTTCTGCGACTTTAACAAGCTGTTTACCCAGGTTCTCCCCTTTAAAGAGACCAAAGAAGGCATCGGGAATGTTCTCAAACCCTTCTTTCACCGTTTCTTCATAGGTTAATTTGCCTTCTTGCAACCATTTGGATAAGTGCTCAAAGCCTTCTTTATACCGATCCTGATAGTCAGCTACCACGAATCCTTTAATAAGAGCACTGGACTTGATGAGATAGCCTTGGATGCGCGGTCCCTGATCATTTTGAACGTTATAGGACGAGATGGCCCCGCACTGAACGATCCGAGCGAATTTATTCAAGCGTGGATAGATGGCGTCAGCAATTTCGCCTCCCACGTTATCAAAGTAAATATCAACTCCGTCTGGACACGCTTGTTTAACGGCTTCGCGTACATTTTCGGTTTTGTAGTTAATGGCAGCATCGGCTCCCAGTGTGTCAGTCAGGTAGGAAGTTTTTTCGTCAGTCCCAGCAATACCTATCACTCTGCAGCCGAGAATTTTTCCTATTTGTACAACAGTAGAACCTACAGCACCTGCTGCCCCTGAGACGACAAGAGTTTCTCCCTGCTTAGGGCTTCCAATATCAGTTAATCCGAAATAAGCGGTTAAGCCTGGCATACCCAGGATACCGAGGGAAGTAGTGACAGGTCCGAGCTTTGGATCTACTTTTCTTACAGATTCTCCATTAGCGGTGGAATATTCCTGCCATGGAAGAGCGCCAGTAACAATATCCCCTGCTTGGAAGTCCTGATTATTTGAATCTACTACTTCAGCAACAGCACCTCCAGAAATGGGTTCATTAAGCTGAAATGGAGCAATATAAGATTTCGCATCACTCATACGTCCTCGCATATAAGGGTCAACGGAAACGTATAGGGTTTTAAGTAAAACTTCACCTTCTGCAGGTTGAGGTTGGTTGCTTTCTACAATCGATAAATGTTCATGATCCGGAGTTCCTTCTGGCCGTTTAACAAGATGGATTTCACGATTCATAGTGTTTCACTCCTTCCAAATTTAATACAAATCTATTGTACCTCGGATGGGGAAGACTAGTAAAAAATATTGACTCATTACTATGCTCCTTTGAAAACGATAAGCAGGAGGGTTTACCTAATGAATAAGCGTGTCCGCTTTTACCCGGAGCACCATTTTAGAGAGCAAGCTGAAAGAGTTTATCAGCGTCATAGAAATAGAATACTAGCTACTTTTCCACAAGCTGAGATTCACCATATTGGAAGCACTGCCGTCGAAGGCTCATTAACCAAAGGGGATGTAGATCTCCAGGTGAGAATTCGAGAAGAACAATTCCTGCCCTGTAAAGGATTCCTTCTGCATCATTACTCCATAAATACAGGAAGTACTCAAACTCATGATTTTTGCGCATTTGAAACAAACCACGAAATAGCAGTAGGAATTCAGCTGACCGTCAAAAACTCATCTTCTGATTTCTTCTTCAAAATGACACGTTTTTTCGTCGAAAACCCTGCTTATACCCAGGATTATAATCAACTGAAGAAGGACTATGACGGTGCAGATATGGAAGATTACCTGCAAGCAAAAGCTGCATTTTTAACCCGCATGCAAACTTCTGAAAAATATAAACAACTGCTGTGTAAACTAGATTTGTATCAAAAAGTGAAATTTGTGGAAGGTGAAAACTTTGTAACTATTGAGGAGACAAAGCATTTAACCACTGAAGAACTCCCTGAACTGATTCACCACTTGGCTGAGGATCCTATTTTGAAAAAAGTAAACCATCTAAGCATTGTAGTAAAGCATCCATATTCTAGTTCTATAGAGGAATGTATGAAGAAACATGGTTTTTCCCACCACGATACGATGATTACTGTGAAAAAGGACTTAGCCTACCACCAGAAGAGAGATTGCCCATTTACATTTAAAAGTCTGCCTGAGATTTCGGAAGAAGCATTTATTCTAACCTGGGAACGTTGTATGAGCGGTTCTTTAAACTCCCCCTCGTATTTAAATATGAAGGAGCAAATGGGAAGTATAAAGAAAGAGATTGGACCAGCTTACGAACAAAGCTGTAAAATCGCCTATGAAGGAGATCAACCGGCAGGGGTGGTCATTCCTCATATTGAGGAAGGGACGAAAGTTGAGGGACGGCTTTTCTATTTCGGAATGATGCCAGAAGCACGTGGGAAAGGCAAGGGAGCCCTGCTGCATTATGAGGCGCTGACTATTTTAAAAGACGAATTTAAGGCATTGTATAATGTAGGAGGGACAAGTATCCATAATATCCCTATGCAGAAGGTTTTTCTCAGAAACGGCTGTGAGGAAGAGGAAAGAAACAGTGTGTACCGCCGTTCCATGGAAGGATGAGCTTCGCTTACTAGTGAAGGACATTTCCTAAGGTGCCGCGTTAGGAAAAGTTATCCTTGTTCTTAATAAGGGTAAAGAACCAGAAGAGAGAATCCTATTTTCATTACTAAGAGGGGCTGCTATAGACGCATACTAGAGACAGGAGGGCCGGAATGATTTTACATACGAATGTGACTGGTGAAGGTGAAGCCATGGTGTTTCTCCATACAGATCTTCAAACAGGCAAGACTGATTTCCAGTTTCAGCAGGACCATTTTAACCAGACCTATCAAGTCATCGCCCCAGATTTAAGAGGGCACGGCAACTCGTTCAGTGAAAATTTCAATAATTATTTTCATGATAGTGTATTAGATTTATTGGAAACGTTGGAGAGTTTGAATATTTCTCAAGCACACTTTGCTGGCAATTCACTAGGTGCTTTGGTCGCTATTTTATTTGCTCAAGACTATCCACAATACGTAAAGAGTTTAACAATCTCCGGGATTATTCCCTACAAGCCGAATCAATGGAAGAAGCTCCATCATAAAGAAGTGGACAAGCAACGGCAGCTTCTTAGGAATGAGGCGTCAGTGGCATATTTTAATCAGCTTCATAACACCAACTGGCGTGAGATTATTTACTTGGAAAGAAATGAAAACTGGTATCCTTTTGCAGAACTTAAATTCCTTCCTGCGATGAATGTACCTGTCCTCTATATCGCAGGGGATAGAAACGTCCACGAGCTTTCAGGGGTCACTCAATTTTCAGCTTCTAACCATTTTCATGTGGCTGTGCTGCCTTTTGCCTCCCAATTTACCCACACAGATCAGCCGGAATTATACACCGCCATTTTAGAAGAATTTATTCTAAAGTACGCTCACTCTATGAAAGAGATTCGTTGAACTTTCATCCTCTGCGTAGAAAAGGGAAGGAGAGTTTCAATTGAAAGAAGCAATCTATTGTCATAAATGTTCACATGAAATTATGAAGAGAGAGAAGCTTGCCGTCGCTGGGCTGTTATTTTTTCTAGCCCCCTATCATGAAGAGTGTTTCGCAAGAGAATTGAAGGGACCTGCTTCTTTATTTATGAGGAACCAGCCGGTTAACAGCGCATTTGGTACGGTTTTTGCCATCATTAGTTTTTTCTTATTAGCAGGTGTGCTGATATTAACTGAGGGATACACGAAATTATTTTCCGTCTTTTTCGTATTTCCGATCGTTTTTCGACTGCTTGCCTACTTTTTATACGAAAGATATGTTCCACGATAATCAGCTGTTTGGAGGAGTTACACTGTAATGAAATTAAGGAATATCGCTCATGAAATTGGAAAGCTGTATAGCCGAAACGAAAAAGTTTCGGCTGTTCTACTAGCGGGTTCTGTCTCAAGAGGATGGGAAGATGGTCACTCTGACATTGAGCTTCATGTCATTTGGAATCAATCTCCCTCATCGGAGGATCGAATGGAAGTTATCAGAAGGGTGAATGGGGTACTTAAAAGTTTCTATCCCTATGAGGATGAAGAGTGGTCGGAAACTTATTGGTACAATGGGGTGAAAATGGAGATCAGTAATTTTCTATGCCAAACCATTGATAAAACCATTGATAGAGTAACAAAAGAATATTCCACTAATTTAGAGGATCAGTGCTTAGTGGCAGCTGTTCATGATGGAATCCCTTTGCACGGAAATGAAAAGATAAGTCAATTCAAACACAAAACGGCAGTGTATCCCGACGGTTTAAAACGCGCCATGCTAACTGAAAATATGGAACTCGGGAGCAGATGGGATAGCAGGGTAGCTCTACAGTCCCGTGGAGATTATCTCATGCTTTATGACTTAATGGCAGCAGTAGAGAAAAAAGTAATGGCACAATTATTTGCCCATAATAAGTTATATGTTCACCATCCAGCCTTTAAGTGGCAGAGAAAGTCCTTAGAACAGATGTCCCGTGTACCTGAGGGGATAGGAAGGCGACTGGAGCAAGTGTTTATAAGTGATGTGGAATCCGGTCTGAGAGAACTAGAAACCATTGTAGGGGAAGTAGAACAACTAGTGATTGCAGATCTTTAAGTGGATCAATCATCTCCGCATTTGGTGTTAAAAAAAGACTCGCACAGATTTCTGTGCGAGTCTTTTAGCTTTAAACGGTTCCTTCAGCTTTTAGTTCTTTAAATTCTTCATCAGAAAAAGCCCGGGAACGAGATAAAAATCGCTTTCCCATTACTCCTTCTAAAGAAAACATTCCGCCTCTGCCATCCACAACATCAATGATGACTTGCGTATGCTTCCAGTATTCATATTGCTTCTTGTTCATATAAAAAGGTGTGTCTCCAATTGTTCCAAGCAGAACATCCTGGCTCCCTGTTAGCAGATCACCTTCAGGGTAGCACATAGGAGAGCTGCCGTCACAGCATCCTCCTGATTGATGAAACATCAAGGGACCGTGTTTTTCTTTTAACTCTTCTATTAATTGGAGGGCGGAATCCGTAGCGGTTACACGTTGTACCAATATCGGTCACCTCCTCTGCGTGTAGTTTAAAAGAATCCTAGTTTCTGCGGGCTGTAGCTGACTAGCATGTTTTTTGTCTGCTGATAGTGATCCAGCATCATCTTATGGTTTTCACGGCCGACACCTGACATTTTATAGCCTCCAAAAGCGGCATGAGCAGGGTAGGCGTGGTAGCAGTTCGTCCAGACACGGCCCGCTTCTATCTCACGTCCAAACCGGTAGGCAGTATTCATGTCACGGGTCCATACACCAGCTCCGAGGCCGTATAACGTATCGTTTGCAATTTCCAATGCCTCTTTCTGGTCTTTAAAGGTAGTGACTGAGAGTACTGGTCCGAAAATTTCTTCCTGGAAAATTCTCATGTCATTTTTTCCTTTAAACATCGTTGGCTGAACATAGTACCCCTCTGAAAAATCACCATCCAATGAGTTTCTATCTCCACCAACCAGGCATTCAGCCCCTTCTTCTTTACCAATGGCTAAATAGGACATAATCTTATCCATTTGTTCTGAAGAAGCCTGGGCACCCATCATAACTTCTGGATCCAGCGGGTTTCCTGTTTTAATAGCTTTCACTCGTTCAAGCGCTTTTTCCATAAACTTATCATAGATAGATTCCTGGATTAAAGCACGAGAAGGACAAGTACAAACTTCACCTTGATTTAAAGCAAACATCACCATACCTTCAATGGTTTTATCAAGGAAATCGTCATCTTTACTCATCACGTCTTCGAAGAAAATATTCGGCGATTTGCCCCCAAGTTCCAGTGTTACAGGGATAATATTTTGAGAAGCATACTGCATGATCATTCTTCCGGTTGTGGTTTCACCGGTAAAGGCGACTTTATTAATTCTTGGATTGGAAGCAAGTGGTTTTCCAGCTTCTAATCCAAATCCATTGACGATATTTAACACCCCTTCAGGAAGCAGATCGCCAATGAGGTCCATCATATAAAGGATAGAAGCAGGTGTCTGCTCTGCCGGCTTTAATACAATGGTATTACCAGCGGCCAGGGCAGGAGCAATCTTCCACACACCCATTAAAATCGGGAAATTCCAAGGGATGATTTGTCCAACGACCCCAAGAGGCTCGTGAAAATGGTAAGCAATCGTATCCTGATCTATTTCTCCAATCGAACCTTCCTGTGCTCGAATGACTGAAGCGAAATACCGGAAATGATCCACAGCCAGGGGAAGGTCTGCATTCAAAGTTTCTCGAACGGCTTTCCCATTTTCCCAAGTTTCGGCAACGGCTAATTGTTCCAAATTTTCTTCCATTCGATCGGCAATGCGATTTAAGATAACAGAGCGTTCCGTAGCCGAGGTTTTCCCCCAGGAATGCTTTGCTTTATGAGCAGCATCTAAAGCAAGTTCAATGTCTTCTTCGGTTGAACGCGCTACCTGACAGAATGCTTTACCTGTTACAGGAGTGACATTATCAAAGTACTGCCCTTTAACAGGGGCAGTCCACTTGCCGCCTATAAAATTATCATATCGTTCTTTAAATTGGACGATCGCACCTTCTGTGTTCGGAAATGCATATACCATCTCATTCATTCCTCCCATTCATATATAAGTGCAAACGCTTACAAAATTCGCTATGTAAATAGAATTGCACTTAGTTTGAAGCTATCATGCTGACGGAATTTTGTCAATTATTAGATAATTTGGATGAGAAAACAAGATGAGGTCACCTGAAAGAGTAAGAGTGTTTCTGGCAAAATCTTAATTCTCTTCTATGCCCGCTTTTTTGTTATAATAGGGCTATCTCTCTATGAAAGAAGGGCACGTATAAATGACCACAACAAATCGTATTTTGCTGGTGGATGGGATGGCCCTCTTATTTCGGGCATTCTATGCTACAGCCATGAGTAATTATTTTATGGTAAATAGTAAAGGTACTCCAACTAATGGAGTTTACGGTATGATGAAACACTTGTTTACTGCAGTTAACCATTATCAGCCCACTCATGTAGTGTGCTGCTGGGATATGGGAAGTAAAACCTTCAGAAATGATATGTTTCCTGAATATAAAGCCAATCGCGGAGCACCACCGGTAGAACTGATTCCGCAGTTTGATTTAGCAAAGGAAGTCGTTGAGTCTTTAAATATTCCTAATGTAGGACAAGCTGGTTTTGAAGCTGATGATTGTTTAGGCACACTCAGTCATCAATACAGTGAGCATTCGCAAGTGTTCATTTTGACAGGAGATCAGGATATGCTGCAGCTGTTAAAACCGAACATTTCTGTTGTTTTACTGCAGAAAGGCTATGGAAATTATGCGGAATATCACGAGCAGTCATTTTATGAAGAGAAGGGGATTACTCCTGCCCAAATGGTCGATTTAAAGGCATTAATGGGAGACAGCAGTGATAATTATCCTGGAGTTAAAGGAATAGGAGAAAAAACAGCCCTGAAACTGTTAATAGAACATGAAACCATAGAAGGCATTCTTGAGAATATGGATCGTCTTACGAAAGGGCAGAGGTCTAAAATCGAAGCGGACCTTGAAATGCTTCATTTATCAAGAAAGCTTGCCCGGATTCACTGTGAAGCAGATGTAAATTGTACATTGGAGGATGCACTGTTTTATATTGATGATGATAAAATGAGTGCTAAATTTGATGAACTGGAATTTAAAAATTGGAAGAAGAATATTTTAGGGGTTTCCTAACCATTATGTAAAAGCCGGCAACAATGAGTTGCCGGCTTTTTGATGGGGAATATTAAAGTAGGTCTTTCTTCTGGGTGGATTTATAATTGTTCGCTTCTTTAAAATACATGGAAGCTTTCTTATACATTCTTTTGTTGTAGTATAAGTTGCCGAGCAGCTCAAGGTTATCCTTGTAATCATCGTATTCATTCATATTTCGTAAATCCGGAATGATATTTTGTTCCAATTTTGCTATAAAGTCCATCTGATGAGTTGTCTCTTGAAGTTTGTTTTTTAAGATGAAAAATTTGTGCTGGTATTTGAGAGCAGCGTTTGATTTTGCTTCTTCTTCACCAATTTCAATAAAATCCAAACATTTTTCTCTGTCACCACTGTAATAATGGGCTAAAGATAAAAGGTAGTTCGTACTTGCGTTAAATTCTGTATCTTCTGTAGTAATATCTTTAGCTTTATATAAATAATACAAAGCCTCGGTATAGTTTTCCATATTAATATTGATATATCCTAAATTATGAAAAATCCTCCGTTTTTCAATAAAATTAAGGTGATTCTTTGCAACTTTTAAAATCTTTAGGAAGTAATCTTTTGCAATATCATAGGCATTTAAAATCTGATAATTGATAGCAATAATTGTGTAACTATCAATAATTTTAGAATACTCTAATGAGTTAGTATAACCCTCTAAGGCTTTTTCAGCATAAAAATTGGATTCAACCGCAGACCGCGTGCGGGAATAGGCTAAAGATAAATGAAAATAGGTTTCGCTATCTTCTAACGGCAACTTATTCATCATTTGATTGGCTTTTCGGAAGTAGTCGAGCGCATCTCGAATTTCTCCATTAATAAAAAAATCCAACCCTACAGTTTTATAATAAAAGAAATGATATTCAGCAGTGGCTTCTGGAAAGATTCCTTTTAGTTCTTTCATTTTTTCTTTGGAAATGCTGGTTTCGTTTAATGTCATGTTGTGCCGTACCTGAATGATGTGGTACAAGTTCAAAAGGTCAATATTTTGGTTCTTGTTTAGAGCCTTTTCAGCATAACTTTGATATTCTTTCATTATTGAAAAATCTCTCATTTGAATGGCTTCATGCCATTGGTGTAAATTTTCATAAATAGTTTCATCAAATTTTTGGTTAATGTCTGTCAAGGTAATACTTAAACGCTCTCCGAGAAGACGATAGATTTCATCGCTGGCATTGATTGAATTATGTTCAATTTTACTTAAATAGGATACTGAGCAGATTCCTTGGGCAAGATCCTCTAAAGTTAAATTTTTAAACTTTCTGTGTTGTTTAATTAGCGACCCTTTCACTTCTTCTTCACCTCTTCTTTAAAGCATTCAAGTATACACATTATACTAAAATAAATTTATACACAATACAAATTCCTTCAAGCAGGCGCATTGTTGTTGGAATCACAACAAAAAAGCCATCCTCGTCAAGGATGGCTGGGTTAGTACTAATTAAAGTGATTTTAGAGCTTCCTCGATTTGGGTTTCGCCTGAAACCAGTTCAAATGTTTTATGATAAGCATTGGCTTCGTTTAAAGCAGCAATCATCGTTTTAGCAACATCTGCTCTTGGAATAGTGCCCCCGTCAACTTTCTTCTCTACTTTAACTTTACTGGTTCCTTCTTCATCAGTAAGACCGCCTGGACGGACAATAGAGTAATCAAGCTCCGTAGTTTTAAGGTAATCGTCGGCTTCACCTTTCATTTTAAGGTAATGTTTCATTTCTTCGTTGCCTCGTTCAGGCTGCCCAGCAGCAATAGAACTCAACATAACAAATTTCTTAATCCCAAGGTTTTCTGTAGCTTTTATTAAGTTTATGGCGCCGTCACGGTCAACGATTTCCGTTTGTTCAGGGCCTGTGCTTGATCCGGATCCTGCAGCAAAAATAACAGCGTCCATGCCTTTCACTGCATAACCAACATCACTTGTAAGGTCCGCTAAAACAGGGGTTCCTCCAAGCTGTTCGATTGTGCTTTTCTGCTCTTCCTTACGTACCAAACCATAAGCTTCGTGACCATCTTCTTTTAAATATTGAATGAGTAAACGGCCAGTACTGCCATTTGCTCCTGCAACTAGTACTTTCATGTTATAACAACTCCTTCAGCTAGTGTTCGTCTCCATCCATTATTTAGCCGGTTTTCTAGTACGTTAAACATGTAAGCTGGCAGGAGATACATTAATCAGGTAGCAGAAGAAGGGAAGCATAGTTCCTGATAATTGCAGCGTGCACAAATATTTGGATTCTCCTGCATAGGAAATTGGGGAATAGGTTTTGGCTTGTTTTTTTCTGGTTCTTCCAGATAGGATTTCATTTGTTCCATGCTGATTTGATAAAGATTCTGGACGTTAAGCAAATCTTGTTCAGTTAATTGATGTTCTACATGAGTGCCTTCCAGTAAATACTCATTCCTAATAATAATATCGTTAAGATCCTGAATCTTGTACTTTTGCTGAAGATAGAGGGCATATAAGGCTAATTGATTACGGTCCTCTTCAGAAGATTTACCTGTCTTCCAATCTACGATGACCCATTTATTCTGCTCGAGATCTTTGTAAAGCAAGTCCATAACGACGAAGATCTTCACACCAGCAATCTTCATGTAGCGGAATTTCTCAGATTCAATAAATTGCATATCCTGTTTATTTAAAACATCGGCAAAGGACTGACTGGCAAAAAAGTTCTTTACTGTTGTATTCAACCGGTCAGTGATTTTCTGGACTTTGCCGACTGGAAGTTCATTCGTTTGACTGTAATAGATTTCGTGAAGCATCGTGTAATGTTTGGGGCGATTATTCCATAAATGCTCTTTGCGTGTGGCTTCAATAAACCCTCGGTTAAGGTGATGGCGAATCTCAGTAACGACCTTCTCCTCAGTTGGTATTTGCTTGTTCTGAAGGACTTGCTGAATGATCTGATAGATTAAATCATGTACAATACTGCCAAAGTACATCTCTAAATTAGTAATTTTTTTAAGTCGGTAGGTTTGGCGGGCAAGTGAATCTGCATCTCTTAACCAGCCATTATGAGAAACATAATAATCGTACGCATATTTTCTTACGCAAGTCAGCAAAGTTTTATGTCTGGACAGAGACCAGGACAACTCAGGATAGGGTTGAACTTCAAACATAGGGCGCCTCCCGGGAATAGGTTGATTTCATTATAGTAAAAATGAGGACAGTATGAAAATTAATAATCTATATGGTATTGATAGCGTTCTAAGCTGATCTGTTTATTTATGACGGCAATTCCCTCCGCTTCGAGTGCCATGGCTTGAATTTCGGCTGATGCTTCGTCCTTAATTGCTAGCTGGCCTTGTGCATTAACCACTCGATGCCAGGGGAGAGAGTAATTGTTGCTCATAGAATGCAGGACACGGACCACCTGCCTGGCTGCTCGTGGACTGCCTGCTAATCGAGCGATCTGCCCGTATGTCATCACTTTCCCTTCTGGTATTCGCTGGATAATTTGAATAACCCTATTCGTAAATGGTTTCATTGGTTTACCTCCTTTCCTATGAGTTATAGTTCGTAGATTGGTTTCTGAGTTTAGGAATTAGCCTATATGAAAGTAAATTTGATACAATTCACTAAAGATAGAGAAGGGTGTGGAAGTAGGTATGAGTATCCCAAGGACGTTAACTATTGCTGGATCAGCTTCACAAGGGAGTGCGGGCATCCAGGCAGACCTTAAAACATTTCAAGAATTAGATGTGTACGGAATGAGTGCTATTACTGCGATTGTAGCTACTAATCAAACGATTGATCAAGGAATATTTACTCACTCTTTAGATGCAATCAAGGCACAGGTTTACTCTTCTTTAGAGCATGTGGGGGCAGATGCTCTAAAGACAGGGATGTTATTTACAGAGGAAATTATTAAACTGACAGCAGACCTCATCCAGTCTTCCGACGTGAAGCATATCGTAGTCGATCCCGTAATGATCGGTAAAATGGGGTCACAATTATTGAAGGACGATGCTATTGAAGCTTTGAAGTCTCATTTGCTGCCCCTTGCTTCCGTATTGACGCCGAATCTAAAAGAAACCGGACGTCTGCTAAATCAGCAGGCCCCTCAGTCACCTGAAGAGATGAAGGAAGCTGCAGTGGAACTCTACCAAATGGGACCAGAGAATATTTTAATAAAAGGCGGTGCTCTTGAAGGATACCCGGCTGTTGATCTTCTGTTTGACGGTAAGAATATGATGGAGATTCATTCAGAAAGAATCAACACGATCCATACAAGCGGGGCGGGCTGTACCTATTCAGCCGCGATTACCGCCGAACTTGCTAAGGGCTTTTCAGTGGAAGAAGCCGTACGCTCTGCTAAAGATTTTGTTACGGCAGCCATTCAGTATTCTTTGAATTTTGAAAGGGGCATAGGGTCTACGTATCACGCCGCTTATCGTAAGTATAAGGAGGAAGGACTTAAATGACCACCCATTTGTTCTTATTTGGAGGCAGTCCTCCATTTACACCGCAATTGGCAGATAAGTTTTCCAGTCTGATTAGAAACGGTGAAATTGCAGTTTTATATATTGAACGGGAAGGTTCAAGCGAATACTTACCTAAGTACACGGCTGACATCGCTTCGGCATCGCATAAGATTTACTGGCTGCCTTTGAAAGAGAACTATACTAAACAAGAATGTGAGCGGTTAAGGCGTTGCGGAGCTATCATTATTGGTGGAGGAGATACAGAACTTTACCATAAGTTCATTGTGCAGGGTCCCTTAAATTCTTTAATCGTATCCATGTTTCGAAAAGGCGTCCCTGTCGCAGGTTTTTCAGCCGGTGCTTTAATAAGTCCAGTACATTGCGTGATTTCATCGAAAGATAATGACCAGAACATTCAGCTCTTTAAAGAAGGGCTGGGATTACTGGAGAATCAGGTCATCTCTGCTCATTACTTAAAGTGGGAGGAAGAACAGTCTTTAAAAGAAGCTGTAAAGCAATCGAGAGTACCACTAGGCTATGGGATCGCTGACGAGTCTGGACTCTATTTTCATAATCATAAACTTGAAAGGACAGAAGGGTATATACATATCGAATACTCCTCTTAGCCATTGCTTCGGACGAGAGATTACGGCCAAAGGGGGCAAGCATCTATCTAAGAGGGGGGCTAGTCTGTGAGGAATAAACGTTCATTTAGGCGCTCGCCAGGTACAGCACGTATCTTCGTACTCCTCAGTATAGGAATATTATTTATTTTCACTTCTTCTCTTATTTTTGGAGGATTCTTTTTAAGTATGGTGGGGTTATTCGAGTTGATAGGAGTAACGTATTCCTCAAAATTAGGACTATTATTATTCGCTCTGCTCGTTTTTATGCTCGGCTTCCTTTTCGAGGCAGCTGCCAAAATGATTATTACGGTAAGCCGATTAGCACAGCCTTCTCCATTCGTTTTCCTATTATGGAAATCGATTGTGTACCTTACCTTCACATGGCTAACCATTTATACAGTAGATGAACTCGTTCGGAATGTAACGATGACTTTGGGGGCAGAGTGGATCTTCGCACTCGCTCTGGTCGTGGTTGATTATGTTTTTGATGAGAAAAGATGGCAAAAGAAAAACTCACATGAATAAATCCATGTGAGTTTTTGGTAGTTTCTATTAATTATTAATACGGTCATATTTATCAATTTGTTTTTTTCGTTCCGCGTCCCAGCGGTTTTCAGGATGTTCTTTACATTCGGTCGTACAAGCTGCGTGGTGTTTCTCTTCACATTCCCTGCAGCATACGTATTGCCGATTGCAAATCGGGTTGCTGCAATTGATCATCCGATCTTCTTTTTTTCCGCAATGTTCACACTCGGAAACAATAGTCTCTTCTACTTGGTTAACGGGAACAGCGATACGTTCGTCAAAGACGTATAACTTTCCATCGAAATATTTCCCTTTGACTTCCGGGTCTTTTCCGTAGGTGTTCACTCCGCCTTCTAGCTGATAAACGTCTTCGACTCCGTTTTTCTTTAAAATACCGGTGAGTTTCTCGCAGCGAATGCCCCCAGTACAATAAGTGAGGACCTTCTTGTCTTTCCATTGATCTGCGTTTTGGGCAATCCATTCAGGAAATTCACGAGAATGATCTACCCCTGGCTGGATCGCGTTACGAAAGTGACCAATACGGTATTCATATTCATTCCGCCCGTCGATCACCACAGTATCTTCCTCTTGCAGCAATTCATAAAATTCGCTAGGTTTCAGATGTTTGCCTCCAAAGCTCTTAGGGTCAATATCATCATTTTCAATACTCCAATTGACTAATTCAGGCTTCACTCGGCAATGCATCTTCTTGAAAGCATGACCTTCATGTTCGTCAATTTTAAAATGGATGTCCTCAAATCTCTTATCAGAACGAACGTACTCCATATACTGTTCTACTTGTGCAGTCGTTCCAGATACCGTTCCGTTTATCCCTTCTGGGGAAACAATAATCCGGCCGCGAAGCCCAAGGTCTTTACAGTATTTTAAATGATTTTTACAGTACTCTTCATACTCCGGCAGATCGACATACTTGTAATACAGCAGAACTCGATAATCTTGTGAGCTCATGGTGATTCCTCCTATATTTATATCTATAACTTAAGTCATAACAGAAAATGTCCATACTCCATCATATTCGATTTACATTAGAATTTCAAATCGAGAAGATTTTAGAAAGCCTTCTGGCAAAGTTAATAAGGTAGGGAGAGAGTATTACGGAAAGCGAAGCAGGAGGATGGCACATTCTAGCTGTAAAAAAACATCCCAAACCCATATGCTAATGGGTCGGGACTATGGGGAATAATTTACTCGTAACTCCATTTAATTATTTTATCTCAGCCCCAAGTACAGTTTCAAAATGGTCCATCGCCCACGAATGGCCGGTCTGGTTGAAGCTTGCTACCGAATCTTGGTGAACTACAATCGAGTAACCAAGATTGTAAGCGTCCACTGCAGTGTGCAGAACACAAATATCTGTACAAACCCCAGTTAAGTGGATCTCCTTGATATTTCTTTCGCGAAGTTTTATATCCAAATCTGTTCCGTTAAAAGCACTATATCGGGTCTTATCCAGATAGTGAACATTAGAACGTTGTTTATTTAATTCATATAAGCGCTCCATTTCACCGTAAAGTTTTCTACCTTCTGTATTCCGGATATTATGGGGAGGAAACAACCGCGTCTCCGGGTGAAAAGGGTCGCCTTCTTCATGAACATCTACCGCAAATACTACATATTGGTCTTCTTCTAAAAATTGCTGGGTGATAGTAAATAGGGCGGGGGCAATTCTTTGACCTGGTTCTCCACATGACAATGCTCCTTGATCCGCCACGAAATCATGGGTGTAGTCAATGACGATTAAACACTTGTTCATACTGATCTCCTCCTGTGTCTATACATTTATATTAACAGAAGTAAAGTATTAACTGTATTATTTAGTTACTCCTTAAGTAATTATTTAGTGGTGAATTTACGTACTTTGAATAAAGCTCCGAATTCTTGATGACTTCGTTTCGAAACCATGATGTGAGTTTAGGGGCTGTGGGGGAAGGGTCGACTTCCGTGGTTGGACGCTGATTATATGAGAAAGATCTATGTAAATGAATATCGCGGAATATTGATAACTAAAGTATTGAAAAAAAGATCCCATGAGATATGGGATCTTTTTAATGAGAGGCGGCATGCCGGACAGCGTTTGGATTTTTCAGCATCGTGAACAGCATCATCCCGCCGCAGCACAAGAGGAGGGTACTTGTAATAAAAAATACTGCAGAGAAACCAAAAGCACCTGAGATCATTCCTCCCATAGCAGGGCCGATGACATTTCCTAAGAAGCGAAGACTGGTATTGTAACCGAGAACTTCACCTTGCATAGCTATCGGGGCTTCCTGTCTTATATAAGCCGTTCTGACAGGGATAATTCCGCCAATGGATATGCCAAGTAGGAAGCGTAAAACAACTAACTGCCAAATATTAGTAACGAAAGCAGCGGGGAAATAGACGATGCCAGCCATAAATAGCAAAAATACTAGAATTTTAACATATCCTTTTTTGTCTGCTATTCGCCCCCAGCGTCTTGCCATAAGTAAATTCCCCATTCCTGCCGCAGAAAATGCGATTCCTGAAAACAGGGCGATATTTTCTGGTCCGTGCAAGTTCCCGACAAAGAGAGAAAGAATAGGCTGGATGCTGAAGTGAGCGATTTGAACAAATAAAGACACCACCATCACCATTAATAACACTGGATGCTTGATAATATGCCCGAGTACTTCTTTAGAGGAATAGCTGGACTGCTCATTGCTATTTTCATTTTCAAGTCTTTGTTCTTTAATTCCAATCGCAACAATGATGGAGGACAGTGCTACTACAATCGCAACAAAATGAAAAGTAGTAGCATAGCCGATCTCATCTGCAATTAATCCTCCAAGCACGGGTCCAAGCAAACTTCCTGTAATACTCCCGGTCTGAAGTGTTCCGAGTACTTGGCCTGCGATATCCTTGGGAGTTTGAGTAGAGATGAGTGCTTGAGACATTGGAATAAACCCTGTAAAGATTCCCATAAATAAACGAAGCATAAATAATTGCCATACAGAAGTGACAAAACCCATTAAGAACACGGATAAAGCGAGTCCGCACGCTGACATAATCAGTATTTTCTTCCTTCCGTACTTATCACCTATACGTCCCCAGATGGGAGAAAAAATAAATGCAGATACAAAGGTGACTCCGAATGTCACTCCTGACCAAGTCTGGACAAATGAATCGGTGAAGCTTCCAAGTTCTTCTATATATAATGACAAGAATGGTAAAACCATCGTAATGCTGCCTGCTATGAAAAAATTAGCAAACCACATAATCCATAAATTTTTCTTCGCTCTTTGATTTTGTGTAAGGATAGCGATTCCCTTCTTCCAAAGTTATTTCGGTACCCTAAATATATAACATATCAGGGGGAGAATTGAAAGCAACCTTTCTCAATAAAACCTTCCGATTACAGATTTCATTTTATTTATAAAGAGAAGGTTGTACAGGAAGGGAACAATAGGAAATTTTAATGTCTCCTGTTACAATTAAAGCGGAAGAAGTAGATTTGTAGAGGTGGAGATGTTTTGTTTTTAATAGGAATGACTCAAAAAGCAGCCGATGAAATTAATAAACCGGTAGCTGAACGCGCTCAATATAGTGAAGAAGCAGCTGATATTTGTCAGTGGCATATGGATATAGTAACGATAAATCGTCGTAAGTGTTTAATTCTAATCAATAATGAAACCGGATTAAATCTCACTTTGTTTGGTCTTCGCAAACAGCAGTTTGAGAACATTGATCATGTAATTCGCGGTTCATTGAAGCAACTCTTTCAATTACTTGAAGTAAACGAATCGGTGATTGAATATATGCTTAAGCAAGCA
Organism: Halobacillus rhizosphaerae; assembly: GCF_046719735.1. NCBI lineage: Bacteria > Bacillati > Bacillota > Bacilli > Caryophanales > Bacillaceae > Halobacillus > Halobacillus rhizosphaerae. The sequence goes on along the minus strand of NZ_JAUTWQ010000013.1, from coordinate 21,769 downwards.
GAAGAGTTATATTATTCAGAACCGAAAAGTGAAGAAGTCCTAAGCCTTATAAAGGAAGTAAAGTTAAAGGTGGAAGAGAAGACGAAAGGGCTCAACTATGAAGAGATTGATGCTGTAGCTATTAATTTCCACAATAATTGCAACGCGGATTACCCAGCTTTGGATTTTGAAAAACCTTATGAAATGTTTGCTAAATACTTTCAATGAAGGGAACCAATCCCCATACCCTTCCGCTCATTAAGAATACTATAGCAGGAAAACTACTAGTATTTATGGGGTGAAAGAAATGAGGCATGCGTCATCATTTTTTAGGTCTTACAGGCGAGTTGGTTACCTCTGCTGATCCCTTTTATGATGAATCCAGACAGGAACGGAATCGTTCAATAAATATATTTCCACTTGTACTTGTTTATTGTGAACGGAAGCAGGATGTGGTAAATGCAATTCGCTAGGCGTACATGATGTCTGGTGGTCATCCTTATGAAGAGTATTTAGTTAGAAATTGTGTATTGGTCATTGATATCAGCCGGATGAAGGGATTGAAATTGGACAAGAAGCGCCACATTTTAACGAAGATAGGGTTAGTTAGATTCGTTTGAAAAATGAACCTATCCTGGTACGTCTCTACTTTCCAATTTTTATGAGCGTTTGGTTCTCTCAAAGGAACCGTCGCTCATTTTTTTTGGATTACTTTATCAACTTAACCTAGAATAACACGGTTTACAATATACCGTTAGGGGTATATAATTAGTGTTGAATTAACTTTTAATTGGAGGTTACTGCCATGTTTTTTAAATCTTTTTTTGATGAGAAATTAGCTCAAATGTCATATATGATCGCTTGTCAGCAGACAGGAGAGGCACTGGTAATAGACCCGGCCCGTGATATTACTCCTTATTTGGAAACGGCACAGAAAGAAGGGTTTACCATCACTGGTGCTGCAGAAACTCACATACACGCTGATTTCACTTCAGGGGTACGAGAATTAGCTAATCGATTAGATGTAAAACTATATTTTTCAGATGAAGGCAGTACGAACTGGAAATACCAAAACCTATCTAAACTAAACCATCAACTGCTGAAGGATAGAGATTTAATTAGAGTTGGTAAAGTCAAACTCGAAGTTATGCATACCCCAGGTCATACACCTGAAAGTCTTTCCTATCTGCTAACGGATGAAGGTGGCGGTTCAGAAGTTCCGATGGGAATATTTACAGGTGATTTTGTGTTTGTCGGAGATGTGGGACGTCCTGATTTATTAGAGAAAGCGGCCGCCGAGAAAGGTACCGCAGAAGAAAGTGCCAAAGAAATGTACCATTCTCTGAAGAGATTTGCTAAATTGCCTGATTATGTACAAGTGTGGCCAGGTCATGGAGCGGGAAGTGCATGCGGTAAATCTCTAGGTGCTGTCCCAAGCTCAACAGTTGGATATGAAAAGATCAATAATTGGGCACTAAATGTTAAGGATGAAGCCACATTCGTAGCGAATTTACTAGATGGTCAGCCAGAACCCCCTAAATATTTTGCCGAAATGAAAAAACTTAATAAACAAGGTCCGAAATTGCTGGGTCACCATGATGTGAAAAAAGTTTCTCTTGAGCATCTCAACCAGTTGAAAGAAGAGAATGTGAATATCGTAGACACACGTTCGTCTTCTGAGTTTGCTAATGGCCACGTAGAAGGAACGTTAAATATTCCCTTTAACCAATCATTTACCAACTGGGCAGGCTGGCTTCTGGATTATGATAAGAAAATTGCTTTCATTGCTGATAGCCAGGAGGTTGAAGCAGTTCAAAAAGCCCTGCAGTCTATTGGGTTAGACGAGGTTTCACATTATATGGAGAAAAGCGAGCTTGAAAAATCAGGCAGCTTGGAATCATACGAAAGTATTTCCGTGGAAGAATTAGAGGAAAAATATAAAGATCACAATGATTATGTGATTATAGATGTGAGAAACCAATCAGAGTGGGATGCTGGCCACATGGAAAAGGCAAAGCATATTATGCTCGGGACCCTGCCGGAACGACTGGATGAAATAGGGGGAGACGTCACTCCAATTGTTCATTGCCAATCCGGGATGCGATCAGCTATTGCAGTAAGTGTCATGCAAGCCAATGGGTTTAAGAATGTACTAAACCTGACAGGTGGATATGCCGCATGGAATAAATATTAATCAGCGTAAGTCTGTTTGTGAAAATGAATTCAGCAAGGTTCTTTACTGAGGAGCCTTGCTTTTTTTGTGGAAGAATGAACGTGATCTCATATACCGAGTAAGTTCTATAGAGGAAAAAAAGACCTCTGCCACAAGGGCAGAGGCTAAAATATATAGGTATAGGATTAGGGGGAGGTGCTAATAAACACTTCGAAATAAAAAATTAATTACATTTGTTCAACAGATAATGGTCTTGGGTAAGCATCTACAGCACTATCCTGTAAAACAGGAGCGGCAGCAGAAGCCAAGAAAGCTACTATAGCAAGAACAGCTAAAAGCTTCTTCATAAGAGAATCCCTCCTAAATGAGAATGTTTATTTAACAATTGAATTGCTAACCTAAGGTAAGTTGAAGATTTTTTATACATTCGTTGATTCTCTAAAAGATCAGCGAGAAACATTGCATAACGAATTACATAAACATGTTCCTTCTTCTCTTGGAAGTAAGGGATAATGATATCTTCTAAATACTGTTCTAAGTTTTCGGATTGGTTTATTACCTTCTTATACACTGCGAAATGGAGTTCATAGGATTTAGAAGGAAATGAATGGAGAATTTTTTCACCTTCATTAAGCCATTTAAGACACCCTTCTTTGTTCTCCAATCTGTAATATTCGATAATTAAACCATGGATCGTTGTTAACGAGTCTAAAGCCTGAAAATTTGAGTCACTTTCTTTATTGTACTCGAGACTTTTCTCATAATTTTTTATTGCTGACTGGTGATTTTCTATTCTAGACTCTAAGGTCCCTATGTTAATGTGGACTAACCTCAACTGAACAATATCTTCTGTTTGAATTGCTATCTTACGCGCTAAATGAAAATTCTCAAGAGACTTTGCGTAATTTTTAAGCCGACTATAATTTATTCCTTGCACTATATGACAGTCTGCGCTTTTAGCTAAATCATAATGGGTCTGATAGATTTCCAACGCTTGGTCAGCGTAAAAAACAGACGCGGAGATGTGATTAGCTTGGCTGGTACTTAAAGCTAGTAAGTAAAATAGATCACTATATTCCCAGTCTTCTAATTCTAACGAGGAACTATAATTCTTGGCTTCCATAAGCTCTTGGAATGACTCGTCAAAATTTGTACTATAATATTTTAAAATTCCAGAGATTAAATGGAAGTAAAATTCCATTTCTTCATCAAAGGTGTCTTTGTGCTGGCGTATATCTTCCCATACTTCATAAGCCTCCTCCACCTGGTTCTCTAATAACAGGTGACGGATGCGGAATAATTCAAAGAAGATATATAAATGGTGGTTAGACAGCGTTTCTTTCTGCTGCAATAACTCCTCTTGTAACTGCTGAGCATCTTCCCTTCGTTTGAATACGATCGATTCATACCATTCCTTCAGCTTTTCCTTAGAAGGGTGGTTATAGGAAGCTTCTTGAAAGTCAAGTCCCAGACGTTCATAGAGAAGTTCAAGCACTTCGATAGCAGGAACGGTTTGATCGTTCTCTATCTTAGAAAGATACGCTGGCGATATAATCCCATCAGCCAATTGGGTTTGAGTTAACCCTTGCTTGACTCGATGAAATCGAAGCACTTTGCCATATTCCATTCTCAACACACACCTAGTTGATCAACTATGGATTTGTCAGAAGTTTCTTTCTTTCAAATCTATATTCAGAATACACGTTCGCTTAGGTTTTTTCAACTATATTCAGGGGTTTCCCAAGTCCCCTTAATTTCATAGCCTTAGGACAGATTTCACCTGTTAACTTTCACAGATTGTATGTCGGAATATTGTGATAACATGAAATTGTTAAAAAATTTGGGAGGGATTTTATGAATTGGAAATCTTTGATGGCAACAGTTGTACTAGGAGGGAGTCTCGTATCCGGGGGCAGTCTTGCTCATGCAGAAAAGTCTTCTAAAGTGGACTTACCAGTAGAGACACCGAAATTTGTGAAGGATCATTTGAAATCTTCTAAGGTAGTTTCTGAGAAAGCTGTGAAAAAGTTTTTCAAAGATAATCAGAAGCAATTTAAAGCAAACCCGAACAAAAACTTAAAGTTTGTAAAGTCAGAAACCGATGACCTTGGAATGACTCACTTTACCTTTCAACCTGTAGTAGGTAATGTTCCTATCGCAAATTCCCGTGTGGTTGTACATACCGATAAAAATGGGGAAGTTCAGTCAGTTAATGGTGAGTTCCATAAAGATGCGCCTGCCGAGATAAAACAGCAGAAAAAGGTTAAAAAGAAAGAAGCCATTAATTTGGCCTGGAAATACATTGGCGTAGACCGTAAAAAAGCAGATAAAACTCAAGAGAGTCTTAATGGAGACACCTTTGATACGTTGACTGAAAACAGTAATTTAGTTGTGTATGATGATGAGGGGAATTATCAACTTGCTTATCATGTTGAACTTCAATTTTCCCAGCCCTATCCTGCGAACTGGCAGTTATATGTGAATGCTGAAACAGGAAAAGTGATTAAAGCGAGCAATGTAGCCGAAGAAGCTACAGGTACTGGTACGGGTGTACTTGGTGATACAAAATCTTTGAACACCTACCTATCTAATAACACCTATTACTTATATGATGTTACGAAACCAATGAATGGAGTCATATCTACATTTGATAACAAGCATAATGGTTATTACAGCCTGCCAGGAAGCTATGTTACAGACACCGGAAACACGTTTTATAGTGAAAATCAAAAAGCGGCGGTAGATGCCCATTACTATGCTGGGGAAGTATTTGACTTCTACTATGATAATTTTGGCCGTGTAAGTTATGATGACCAAGGTTCATCAATTCGTTCCACAGTGCATTATGGATCTAATTATAATAATGCTGCCTGGACAGGTAATCAGATGATTTATGGAGATGGTGATGGTTCTACTTTTACTTATCTATCTGGTGGAAACGATATCGTAGGACATGAATTGACTCACGCTGTAACTGAATCCACAGCTGGTTTAGTTTATGAGAACCAATCAGGTGCATTAAATGAATCATTCTCTGATGTATTCGGGTATTTCATTGATCCTGAAGATTGGTTAATGGGTGAAGATGTATATACACCTGGTATCTCCGGAGATGCATTGCGCTCTCTCTCTAATCCAAATAAGTACAACCAGCCGGAAAATATGAGCCAATACCAAAACTTACCGAATACGGAAGCTGGAGATTGGGGCGGCGTTCATACTAACAGCGGAATTCCTAACAAAGCAGCGTACAATACAATTAATAGCATAGGAATAAATAAATCCAAAGAGATTTATTATCGTGCTCTCACTGTATATCTGACACCTAATAGTGACTTTGCTTATGCCAAACAGTCACTAGTACAAGCTGCCCAGGATCTTTACGGAACCTCTACAGCCAATGCGGTTACCCAGGCTTGGAATGCTGTTGGGGTAAATTAAACACTGCAAGTAATCTAAACAAGAGACTAACGGTTCTTTATACTCAGACTGCTGATAACATATCGGCAGTCTGTTTTTTAGTTGAAATAATGTCCTATAATGACCGTTTATTTGAGCGCTATAAAAAAGTGTAAGGAAGAAATTTATCCGGTCGTGTTTCTGTGCCTTCAGAACCATTAACAATCATCAGTATTTGGTTCTAAGCCGGGCGGTGGAGCATTTAGTTCAGTGAATATGAGTTCCTTTTATTAGTGAAAATAAGGAATTGTAAGAGTAAATAACCAGAATTAAGGGTATAAAAAGTGTAGCGTTAATAATAAGAGGAGGCAATTACGTACTGGCAGTAATTGTAACAATAGGTGAGAAGGAGGAGTTCGTGTGAGTTATAATGTTGCACAAAAGTTAATCAAAGATCACTTAGTAAAAGGTGAAATGAAACCTGGAGCAGAGATTGGTCTGAAGATTGATCAGACTCTTACTCAGGATGCTACAGGTACAATGGTTATGCTGGAACTGGAAGCTATGGGTATTGAACAAGCGAAGACGGAAGCTTCTGCTCAGTATGTCGACCATAATTTAATACAAGAGGATAGTAAAAACCCGGATGATCACTTGTTTCTTGAAAGTGCTGCGAAGCGTTTCGGTCTTCATTTCAGCCGCCCGGGTAATGGTGTAAGTCACCCTGTCCATATGCAAAGATTGGCTGCGCCAGGAAAAACACTGCTTGGATCAGATAGTCATACGTGTGCAAATGGCTGTATGGGGATGCTTGCGATCGGTGCCGGCGGTATTGATGTAGCTATGGCAATTGCTGGAGAACCTTTCTATGTGAAAATGCCTAAGATCTGGGGTGTGAAGGTTACCGGAGAATTCCCAGATTGGGTTAGTGCGAAGGATGCAATCTTAGAGATGCTGAAACGGCATGGCGTGAAGGGCGGAGTTAATCATATTTTTGAATATTATGGCCCTGGTCTTAAAAATCTGACCGCAATGGACCGCCACGTTATTGCTAACATGGGAGCTGAACTTGGTGCCACGGGTACTGTTTTCCCTTCGGATGAAGAGACGAAGCGTTTTCTAAAGCTCCAGGGAAGAGAAGAAGATTGGATTGAATTGAAAGCTGACGATGGAGCGGAATATGATGTACATGACGAATTAAATCTCTCTGAGCTTGAACCTATGATTGCCAAACCATCCAGTCCAGGAAACGTGGTACCAGTGAAAGAAATAGCCGGAGAGTCGATCTATCAATCCTATATAGGTTCTTCTGCAAATCCGGGTTTCAGAGACTTTGCTATTGCTTCTAAAATTGTGGAAGGCCGCCACATAGCAGATGGAGTTTCTTTTGATTTAAATCCCACTTCACGGCAGATGTTAATTGATCTCTCTCAGCAAGGACATATCGCTAACTTTCTTCAAGCTGGCGCCAGACTTCACCAGGCAGGATGTAACGGATGTATCGGTATGGGCCAAGCGCCGGCAACGGGAAGGAACAGTCTGCGTACCACTCCTCGGAACTTTCCAGGGCGTTCAGGTACGAAAGAAGACAGTGTGTTTTTATGCAGTCCCGAAACGGCAGCCATATCTGCCTTACATGGAAAAATAACTGATCCACGTGATGCCGGGTTTAGTTATCCGGAAGTGCAAGAATTGGACCAGCCTACTATCGATACACAGCTTCTTGACGTTCCATTGCCATATGAAGAGGCAAAAGATGTTGAACTTGTTAAAGGACCGAATGTGGCATCCATTCCTGAAATGGATGAATTGCCAAATGATATGGAACTCCCGGTTTTATTAAAAATGGGAGACGACATATCGACCGATGAAATCTTGGCAGGCGGTGCAAGAGTGCTTCCTTACCGAAGTAACTTGCCGGAGATTAGTAAATTTACGTTCGAAATCGTCGATGACACTTACTATGACCGTGCCATGGATGTGCGTGATGATGGCGGGCACGTTGTTGTTGGAGGTACGAACTATGGACAAGGATCCAGTCGTGAGCACGCAGCTCTTGCGCCGCGTTTCCTTGGATTAAAAGTAGCGATAGTGAAAGACTTTGCCAGAATACATTGGCAGAACCTCGCTAACTTTGGTGTTCTTCCTCTCACTTTTGTGAACGAATCTGACTGGGAAGAGCTTGAACAAGGTGATGTGCTCGTCTTTAAAGGATTAAGAGATAAAATCCATGATGGATATGAAGTAGAAGCTGAAATTAAAGGGAAAGACAAGACGATAAAACTCGAGCATGCTTTGTCTAAACGACAAATTGAAATCATGCAAATGGGTGGTTTAATTAACTGGGTGAAAAACAGACTAGAAAAATAAACAATAAAAACAAGCGCCTGACATAAGTGTCTGGCGCTTGTTTTCTGATTATAAAGATCGTATTTAACTGACCAGGGCATGGTGTCTGTTTTCGGCGATTGTAAAGGTGATCCCCAGCTATTCTTTTGAAGATTGCAATGGCTTTAACTGTGCCTCAATATGAGTACGGTCCTTCTCTAAGAACGGAGGAAGAGCTAAATTCTTTCCAAGTTCATCGAATTCTTCGTCTGCTGTGAATCCAGGTCCATCGGTAGCAAGCTCAAATAATATATGGTTGGGTTCGCGGAAATAGAGCGACTTAAAGTAGTAGCGATCAACGATTCCCGAATTTGGCATGCCTGAGTCTTCAATCCGGTTTTTCCAAAATTCTAGTTCAGTTTCATCTGCTACACGAAAAGCGACGTGGTGAACGCTTCCTCTGCCTGGACGTTCGCGTTTGGCTTCAGAATCTTCGATCAGCGCTACTTGTGCTCCGCTGCCGCCTTTACCTGTTTCAAATAGTTTGAAATGATCCACTTCACTTATTTCTTTAAAACTAAGTATTTCGGTTAAAACCTTTTTAGTGGAAGTTATATCTGCAACTGTCAAAAATACTGGACCTAGACCGATAATACCGAACTCTGCCGGGATAGTACGTTGTGACCAAGGAATTCCAGGCTCGACCCCCTGATTATATTCGTCAGATATAAGCATCAGACGCTGGCCTTCAGGATCTCTGAAACTCAATGTCGCTTTCCCAATTAATTCTACAATGGGATCATGGTCCACATGGTGCTCAGTGAATCGGTCTTTCCAGAAATGCAAAGCGGCATCATCTTTTACCCTTAAAGAGGTAGTGGAGATGCTTTGATTTCCAGGATAAGTGTGTCCAGCACCCGGGATTTCAAAGAATGTAAAGTCAGTTCCTGGGCTTCCCTGTGCATCGGCATAGAACAGGTGATACATAGAAGGGGAGTCCTGGTTTACTGTTTTTTTTACTAAACGCATCCCCATTACTGATGTGTAAAAATCATAGTTCTTTTGTGCATTAGCTGTTATGGCAGAAACATGGTGAATTCCTTTTAGATTCATTTATTAGCCTCCTTGAAAATAAATTATGGAATAATAATAAATATCTCGAATTAAAGATAAATGATACAAATTCTTTTGCTTGAAGTCAACTGACAAGCTCTAACTTACATCATCCGTTCTAATGGATAGATAGAAGCGGTTATGTTACGGGAGTAATGGATTAACGGCTGAACACGAGCATTAAAAGAAGGCATGAAATCAAAGAGACTATTTGTCTGGATGGTCCCTGACGCTTCGTTAAGTTCCCAAGGTTTGTGGCGGATGCTTCCTTTGTAGATTGCATTATTCCGGCAAATAAACAGATTTCGCCGTTCGGTCAGCCAATGAGACAATGTTCCTTTTTGGTTAGTAATCATTGGAAATTGCGGCGTTAATTCAGCATGAAACTGGGCAGGCGGAGAATCCTTATGAATTCGTCTGCTCGTAAAATGAATCGATTGGCTATTTTTATTAACCCTTATAATAGAAAGTAGGTAGGGGAGAGTGAAAAATTTTCGCGCCACCAGGACGGCAGGTAAATGATTCGCATCTAACGAAAAAAAATAGACCCCATGTTCTTCTTTGTATCTAACGTAAGTTCTGACGTTTATTTCCACGAATGGACGTAATAGTGGGAGGGAAGGCAGTCCTCGTGGCTGGATTCTGCTTATTCGAAAGGGAACAAGAGAAATCCAAGCAGATTGATGATATAAATCAAGTTTTAATCCTTCAGGGAGCACTGGAGAGAGGCATTGTTCAGGGATCGGCCAATGCAGGAAAAATAGGTCGCTCCATTCTTGCTGCATCACCCATGAATGATGTTTCATTTCAATTCCTTCTTTTTTAATGGTTTTCCCAATAAGCAGTAAACCATGCAATTGTAAGAAGGAATTTTTGCATAAAAAAAGCCGGAACTAATTATTCCGCCTTTTCTAACGAGTGGTTTTGTCCGCAGTTGCGCCGATCAATTTCCTGGACGATTAATTCTATGAATTCATCATCCAGTTTCAGTTCAACTGCACGTTTATGAGTCAGCAGAAGTAACCGGTTGGATAATTCCTCAATGATGACCAATTGATCCCCTCCTAATGTAAAAGTTGAGTAGACGCTGTTGCGGCTCCAATTATCTCTTTATTCTCGTTAAATAAAGGCTGTCCAAAAACTTCATAATAGATCAGACCTTCAGATAGCGGAAAGGAAATACGTTCTCGTACGGTCTGACCTGTATCAATAACCGTCTGCTTTAAATTCATCAGGGCAATTACCCCATCATTTACATCTAGTTCATCGTCTCGTTTACCGAGAACTTGATTAATATCAAAGTCTGGATGAGGGTTAAACATCCAGGTATATCTAAGATTTACATCACAATGAGCAACCACTATAGGTGAATTGGCTAAGGCAAGTTCAAAGGGCTCGCTTAAGATTTCCGAAAAAAAGAAAGACGGATTAATTAAAAGGACTGAAGCGATTTGACAAGCAACAGCCATACTTGGGTTTCTAGTACCGCTTTCTATTTGTGCGTAATAGGCACGATCAATATGAGCGGCTTTAGATACCTGTTGTTGTGTTAACTGCTTTTCTTTTCTAAGTTGAATTAACCAATTTCTCATCTTGTTCACACCCATTTTTTTAAAATCTTATATAATAAATTCTACCTAGTTAATTTAAATTCCTTGTGGCAGATTGCAACAAATTAGTCCGTCAATTGGATTTATAAGAAAAAAATAGAAGGAACAAAAGGTCATTGATAGGGAAATCGTGAAAAATTTATTTGTTTCTTCCATCAACTAAGTCCTAGGATTTGATTTTAACAAAGAAAATGCTTTTTTCCTAATTGCGGACTGAGTTATTTGTTATCATGGGGCTAGTCCGTTTACAAAAATAAAGACTATAAGCCTAACTTACTATAACAGAAAAAAGGGGGGCGGGTATATGTCTTGGGAAATATTAAATGTTGCTGCTGTAGCAGCCTTTGCATTTAGTGGTGCAATAGTCGCGCTTAATGAACGGTATGATATATTTGGCACATTTATCCTTGGAATTGCGACACCCTTTGCAGGTGGGATTGGCCGTAATATAGCGCTTGGGGTACCGGTGATTCACGTATGGGAGCAAGGGTATTTATTATATGTGGCTATTGGAACGATTGCCGTGGTTTATTTCTTTCCGAAGAGCTGGGTTATGGCCTGGGATCGATGGAATATTTATTTGGATGCTATTGGTCTGTCCGCTTTCGCCTTGCAAGGAGCTGCGTTTGCAATCGATCAGGATTTCCCTTTAGGGGGAGTATTATTTTCAGCGGTCTTAACCGGTGTTGGCGGAGGAGTGGCGAGAGATGTGCTTGCACAGAGACGGCCGATGGTTTTACATCAGGAAATCTATGCGGTCTGGGCCATGGCAGCGGGCTTAGTCATTGGGGTTGGAATTATTAGTATAGAGAGTGTTTTTCAAACTTATGTATTGTTCTTAAGTATCATCGTTTTGCGAGTGTTGTCTTACCACTTAGGCTGGCACTTAAGATTCCGGGATTTATATCGATTATGAAATAAGCAGTTAAAAAGAATTTTACAATAGATAACCCGAACTCATAGGATTAATGGTTCGGGTTATCGCTACTTATAAAAGTAGATTTTATTTACTATCCTTTCTTCTTATTAATAGCGGAAAAGATCCCCGGAAAGGTAACGTTCTCCGGTATCAGGAGCAATCACTACAATAATTTCGCCCGGGTTTTTCTTTTTCGCCACTTCTATTGCTGCCCAGCATGCTGCCCCGCCTGAAGTGCCTAAGAGGAGGCCTTCTTCCCGGGCAAGCCTTCGGGTGATTTCATAAGCATTCTCATCTGTTACTTTAAAGATTTCGTCATAGATTTCCTGATTTAAAATATCAGGTATAAATCCTGGACTCGTACCGACTAATTTATGCTTGCCGGGATTACCTCCAGAGAGTACAGGAGATCCGGATGGTTCAGCAACATGGATAGTTAAGTCCTTAAATTGTTTCTTTAGTTCTTCACCTGTACCGGTAATTGTACCGCCTGTTCCTGCCGTTGAAACAAAGGCGGAAAGCGGTGATCCCAGCTCGTCCATTGCTTCAATAATTTCTTGTGCCGTGGTATGCCGGTGGGCATCGGGGTTTGCCGTATTTTCAAACTGCATAGGCATGAACCCGCCCTCAATTTCTTCAGCAAGCTCTTTCGCTTTGGAAATCGCTCCTGGCATTTTTTCCTCTCCAGGAGTTAACACAATTTCTGCGCCGTAAGCTTTTAATAAATTTATTCGCTCTTGTGTCATGGTATCCGGCATTACTAAAATAGATTTATACCCACGTGCAGCGGCGTTCATGGCAATGCCGATACCTGTATTTCCACTGGTTGGTTCAATAATTGTTGACCCTTGCTTCAAGCGGCCTTCTTTTTCTGCCTGTATGATCATATTATAAGCGGCACGATCCTTAACGCTTCCGCTGGGATTGAAGCTCTCAAGCTTCAAATAAATATCTGCTCCGCCCTCAGGAGCTAACCGGTTCAATTTTACTAGTGGTGTTTCGCCGATTAAATCAGCAATATTATTTACAACCCTCATGACCTCACTCCCTTTAAATTGATGTGTTTTTGATTTTAACACAGCCACCCATATCATTTCATGACTAGCGATTGATTAACAGGCGCAGGAGCTGGATGGATGAAACAATAGCGGAGGCGCCCGTTAGCCCCGACAAGCAGCCTGTTTAATTTTAGACAATAAAAAAAAGACACAGCGGTGTCTTAGAGAATTGTACAGTTTAATTAATTGTGATAAGATTAAAAATGGTACACTTAGTAAATTAATATAAAAATATCCAATTTAATTTTATCGTAGTTACTTTAGATTGTCAACTATAAACAATAGGGAGATGGTGTGATGGATCCCAAAGATAAAGATTGGAAACAGGAACAAGACCGTGTAGGGAGAGTAAAAGAGGTCATTACTGCAAAACAAGAGAAGTTTGAAGGAAGCACCTCTAATCTTAAAGAAGACATCATCGATCTCAGAAAGAAATTTTGGGATGATGTGACGGTGAATATTGATGAACCTGATGATGTTATTGAGACTTACGCTAGTATTAAGCAGCAGGCAGAACTTTTATCAGAGAGAGAAAGAAGTCATGGACAATATTTTAAAAGCGCGAAATTATTAGAGAGAATGCAGTCTTCCCCGTATTTTGGCCGCTTTGACTTTGCGGAGGAGGACAGCAGTACAGAATCGTTCTATATAGGCATTGCCTCTTTAATGGATGAAAAAGAGGAGGAGTTTCTGGTTTATGACTGGAGAGCTCCTGTTTCCAGTCTTTACTATGACTATTCTCCAGGACCTGTGCAATACCAGACCCCTGAGGATAATATTGAAGGAGAAATGACTTTAAAAAGGCAGTATATCATTCAGAACGGAGTCATTCAGGGGATGTTTAATACGGGGATAACGATAGGAGACACTTTGCTGCAGAAAGTCCTTGGCGGCCAGGCCACTTCTCAGATGAAAAGTATCGTAGCTACGATTCAGAAAGAGCAGAATTCGATTATCAGAAATGAAAACAGTAGACTGCTCATTGTACAGGGAGTGGCTGGAAGCGGGAAAACCTCCGTAGCAATGCAGAGGATTGCCTACTTGCTTTATCAGCATAGAAAACAGATTACAGCAGACCAGATTCTGCTATTCTCCCCAAACCAAATGTTTTCAAGCTATGTCGCATCCGTTCTCCCTGAATTAGGAGAAGAAAACATGCAGCAGTCCACGTATTATGAATATGTGCAAAAACGACTAGACCAGGAATACACACTGGAATCCCCATTTCAGCAAGTAGAAGAAGCATTAACTTCCAGACGGAAAGATGCCTCTCATTTATTTGAAGAGATGGTTCGCTTTAAGTCCAGTATAGAGTTCAAACAGCTGTTGGATGAGTATATTGACTCACTGGCAAAAGAAGGATTTATCTTTCGGAATATCAAATTCCGTAAAAAAATCAAGATTACAGCTAAAGAAATTTATAATTATTTTTATCAGCTTAATGACCAAATGTCGATTCCTAACCGCCTTGAACTCGTTAAAGAGTGGATTCTTAAAAAACTGAAAGATATTGAGTCAGAAGAAATAGAAAAAGATTGGCCTGAAGAAGCCGCGGCCCTTCTTGATAAAGATGATTATATGAGTGCGTATCAAAAACTTGAACAAAAACAGAATTTGCATGAAGAAACCTTTAATGATTCTATTCAAGAAGAACAGTTTCTGAGAAGTCTGGTGGTAAAAAGGAAGCTTGCCCCGCTTCGTAAACAAGTAAAGCAGTTTCGGTTTATGAATATAAGAAAAATGTATAAGCAGTTATTTGATCAGAACCCTGCTTCTCTCAAGCTTCCAGAGCACTGGGCATTCTTTGCTGAGAAGACACTTGAGAATCTTGCTGCTTATTACTTGCCGGTGGAAGATCAGACAGCTTACTTATACTTAACGGATCGCCTAGAAGGGAAAAAAATGAATACAGACATCCGTTATGTTTTCATAGATGAAGCCCAGGACTATTCGGCTTTCCAATATTCCTATATTAAAGAAATGTTCCCTTCTGCGCATTTCACATTACTAGGTGATGTTCATCAATCTATTTTCAATCATAACGAAGAATATTCCACCGTTTTAGCTGAAGGGTGGCACCAGGGTCAAGCTGTGAAACAAGAATTATTAAGAAGCTATCGTTCTACTGAACCAATCGTTGAGTTTACAAAGATGCTGCTGGAGGATGGAAAGAAAATCGAGGCGTTTAACAGAGATGGAGAATGTCCACAAATTTATCATTCTGATTCTGCAGATGCCCAGTTGGATATGATTGAGAAGGTGGCTCGCCACCGATTGAGCCAAGGGTTTGAAACGGTAGCCATCCTCTGTCAAACGATTGACGAATGTCGAGCGGTTCATAGTTATCTTAAGGAAGATTTGCATGCAGGGCTGATATACAAAGAAACCCAGCCTTTTCAGACGGGGTTAGTGATTCTTCCCGTATATTTAGCCAAAGGGATAGAGTTCGAAAGTGTTTTAGTTTATAATGCTTCTTCTGATATCTATTATAAAAATGAAGATCGTTTAATGCTTTATACGGCTTGTACAAGAGCTATGCACGTATTAGATGTGTTTTACCAAAATGAACCCAGTCCATTTATTGAAAGGGTGCCAGAAAATAAATACGAAAAGAAAACAGCTGTCCAATTGTAGACAGCTGTTTTCTTATTGTAATTAAATCTAGTTAACTTTTGGCAGAGTGGAGCTACACCCACCTTCAGGTCCTGGCGCTGTGAGTTCAGCCTCTATAGGTTCTAGGTCTTTACAGCTGGTACGTATAAGTAAGGGTATGGGCAGGCCGTTCGGTTTTAATTAGATTACTTTTGAACAAGCTTTTCCGCAAAGTTAAATGAATTTTTCGGTACAGAAATGCGGAAGGCAAGCTGGTTGGAATTTAAATTAAAGCGCTCCACTCTGACGTTAAAGTTGCTGGCTGTATCCATCTTTGTAACCGCCACATAGATGTTTTCCTCTTTAGGGTTCACTATGACCCAGTCGGGGAAATTGTAGTTATCCTCAAGAAACTCCATTACTTTTTTGTTAGGCAAAGGAAGTTTGCCGAGCGATATACTTTTCTGCTCCAGAATAATGTCCCCATTTTTTTGGACAACCGGGTTTAATTCAAGTTTGATCGGAAGGACTTGGTCAAATGCTTTAATGTTGCCGACTAGGGTTACATTTCGATCCAGAGAAATTGAATAATCGAACACCGTTTGTGTAGATAATTCACTTAAATATTCATTAGCAAGCTGTTCGAGATTTTCTTTCGTGGATACGATCGTAAACTCTGCGTCAGAGCTTTCTTTTTCCTTATCTACATTTACAATGGTATAAGAAGTAGGAAAGAAAATGAGAGCAAGCAGCCAAAGAATAATTCCAACATTAATAATCGCCAAAATCCAAAAGGAGCTTTTCCACTTATTATTTAAAAACAGTCGTTTAAACATAATCTACCACCTGCACTATTGCTGGATTTCTGGCTTGATGTACTCTAATACTCTTTCGGCTATTTTTTTATAGCCTCTTTCATTGGGGTGAAAGTGATCTTCCTGCCACAATAATTCATCTTCGGAACCTGAAAAAATGTCTTTGACGGGGATGAATGTCGTATGGTCGTAATTATTCAGGACCTCTTTACTGATACGGTTCCAGTCACTCATAATTTGACTGAGCTCTGGAATGCTTTTGAAATAGGAGTCAAATGGATTGTAAAGACCAATTAAGTAAATAGGAACGTCAGGATTTAGAACGCGGATGCGCTGCATGATTTGGTTAAGCCGGTCTTGGTAACCTCCCTCAGCATTAACAAACTCCTGGTAATGGAGGTCGGGAAAGTTTCCTTTAATCACTTTCATAACATCGTTTGCTCCAATTGTAATGAGCACAATATCCGCCTGTTTCAGCGAGCTTGTAATTTCTTTACTTTTCATCCGTTCTAAGAGCTGATCCGTACGGTTTCCACGCTTTCCATAATTGGAGATCGTAATATCTTCCTCTTTCTCGTTACTATTAATCGATTCTTCGAGGATCCCAACATAACCCCCGTGATTTGTCGCATCCCCTACACCCTGAGTCAAAGAATCTCCCATTGCTACAATGTGCAAGTCGTTTTTGACAAAAAGATTCTTTGCACTTTCAATGACACCTGTGAACACTTCTTTAATGCCTTCTCCAAGAGTTCCTTCATCATTATTCTTAGCTTCTTCTTGCTGTTTTTCTTTTGGCTGATTGTTCTCTTTTTCTTTTGGTTTTGGTTTTTCTTGAACAGAAGAGTTTGGTTGATCTTGCTGGCTGGTATCCTTATTATGGTTGACAAGAGCAATGGTAATGCTTGTAATAAAAAAGATACTGATAATAGCTGTTAAGATCCAGATTATTTTTTTCATTATGATCACACCTGTGGTCCAGAAGTAGGTAAACTTAATATATACTATGAAGAACGTACCTATATTGTAATAAAAGGTCTTCCTTTAATTATAACATCTTACCATTCCCCATACACATTCGTCAGCATTAAAAAAAACATGGGGGCAAAGGCACGGCTCTTTTGGAAAGAGGTGGAACTTTTGGAAAAACAAATGAGTATTTCCGTTCGAGAACTTGCGGAATATGTCTTCCGCACAGGGAGTATAGACAATCGCTTCAGATCAAACTCTACATTAACGGAAGGGACAGCCATTCACCAGGCAGTTCAAAAGGAGTACAAAGAAGGTGAAGAGAAAGAGGTGAGTCTGGAATATGTGTATTCCACTGAAGAAATCTCCCTCAAAATCCATGGTCGCTGCGATGGTATTTTATCCTCTGCTGAAGGGGTGGTCATCGATGAAATTAAATCGACGGCGAGAGATCTGGAAGAGATTACGGAGGAAAGTTATCCAGTATATTGGGCACAGGCAAAAGGATATGCGTTTATTTATCTAATGAATCATGAAGAAGAATCCATCGGTGTCCAGCTTACTTATGTGCAAAAACAGAGCCGTGAAAAAAAACGATTTTATCATAAATTTTCAAAAGAAAACTTACAGGAATTCATGGAACATGCAGTGAAAGAATACACCTCCTATGCGAGAATCCTGCTGCATATCCGTGAGCAGAAGTCTAATTCAATTCCAGATCTTTCTTTTCCTTTCCCGGATTATCGAAAGGGACAGCGCAAGCTTGCAGGAAGTGTCTATCGTACGATTGAAGAAAAGCGGAATCTATACGCACAAGCCCCAACAGGTATAGGGAAAACGATTTCCACCTTATTCCCAGCCATTAAAGCTATGGTTGACCGCGAACAGGATAGGATCTTCTATTTAACTGCTAAGACGGTTACCAGGGCCACTGCAGAGGAAGCACTTAAGCGGATGGAAAATCACGGCCTTATTCTAAGATCCGTGACTTTAACCGCCAAGGACAAAATATGTTTTCAGGAAGAAACGATCTGTCAGCCGGATTACTGTCCCTTCGCTGATGGCTACTACGACCGGATTAACGGAGCTATTGTAGATGTTTTATTAAATGAAACCCAATTAACCCGTCCTGTTATTGAGGAATATGCAAAAAAACACAGGGTATGTCCATTTGAGTTTTCCCTCGATCTTACTGATGTGGTGGATGTTATTATTGGAGACTACAATTATATTTTTGACCCGCGAGTTTCATTGAAAAGATTGCTGCCGGAGCAAAAGAAAAATACGGTTCTGCTCATTGATGAATCTCATAACTTGGTAGAGCGGGCACGTGAAATGTTTTCTGCAAGTCTGTCCCAGCAAGCCTATAAACAAGTGGAACAAGAGTGGGTTGCCTTGAATGAAACATTAGCTCAAGCAGCGAAGGCAATCAGAAAAGATCTGGATGCTTTAAGCGAACGGAATGCTAGAGAACTCGAGTTTGCGGTGGAAAGTATCCCTGGCGAGCTAGAGGAGAATTTGGAGCGGTTTATCGATAAGGCAGACCAAGAACTCAAAAATGAAACAGAAGAAGAGAGATCAGAGCAGCTTCTCGATACATACTTCGCTGCTCAGAATTTTATTAAAATCCTTCAATTAGCTGATGAGCACTATATAAATATCTGCACCAACAGCCATGAGGATTTCACAGTGAAATTGTACTGTCTCGATCCTTCTCATGTTCTTCATCAAACAACTAAAGCTTTTCGGTCAAGCGTGTTCTTCTCGGCAACTCTTTCTCCTTTCGCTTACTACAAGGACATGCTGGGTGGAAAGAAAGAGGATTATATTTTAAGACTTCCCTCCCCTTACGAGTCTGAACAAATTGATGTGGTGGTCGCGCCAATATCGACTCGCTTTAAAAATAGAGAGCGAACGGCGGACAAACTTGTAGAACTGCTCCGTACTCAAGTGGAGGAAAATCCGGGGAACCATTTGTTCTTCTTTCCTTCCTATCATTACATGAATATGATTTATGAGCGTTTCAGCCAATCTTCTTCAATGGAAACAGCTGCTCAGGAACAAGGTATGGATGAATGGCGACGCGAAGATTTTCTTGCGCAATTTGTAGAAGGTGGACAGCTTGCTGGCTTTGCAGTACTTGGGGGTGTTTTTTCAGAAGGAGTAGATCTGCGCGGCGATCGTTTAAATGGGGTCGCTGTGGTAGGGATTGGCCTGGCTCCGAGGAGTTTCGAAAAAGAATTAATTAAGAACTATTTTTCGAATATTGGAAAGAATGGTTACGACTATGCGTATGTGTACCCGGGAATGAATAAAGTCCTTCAGGCAGGAGGGCGGTTAATCCGCTCAGAGGAAGATCAAGGGACCATTCAATTAATTGATGATCGATTTTTGACACCTAAATACTTGAACCTTTTCCCGGATGATTGGGGGAATTATCGAATATTAAGCTAAAATATTTCCCGGGTAATAAAATACGACAAATGTTGTAGAATCTCTCAGCCAATTTGGTTAAATGAAAATACACTGTTTTGGTCATGTTTTCACTCTTCTGCCTTTTTATAATGGGGATAACAAGAAAAAGGGAGAGATAAATATGAACCAAACGATTATGATTACAGGTGCCTCCAAAGGACTTGGAAAGGCATTGGCGCTGGGATTTGCAAAGAAAGGTAATCGCTTAGCCATTTGTGCACGAGGTCAAGAAGAGTTGTTCAAAGTAAAGGAACAGATCGAAGCTGAAGGGGCAGCTGTCATTGCGATTCAAGCCGACGCAGTCAAGTCTGAAGACGTCGACCGCTTTGTTTCAGTTGTCGAAGAACAGTGGGGAGCGATAGATGTGCTGATCAACAATGCTTCCATTTTTGGACCCGGACCAGAATATTTACTCGATTACGATGTGAAAAGGTTTGAAGAAGTGCTGCGGGTCAATGTCATGAATCCATTTATTGTGACCAAAAGGGTTCTGCCAGGCATGCTTACTAGAAAAACTGGCTCAATCATTAATATAACCTCTGAAGCAGGCCATACAGGCTTTGCAGAGTGGGGAGCTTACGGGATATCTAAATTTGCCGTGGAAGGAATGACTCAGACATGGGCGGATGAAGCCGCTGATTACAACGTGAGGATAAATATGGTGGACCCTGGAGAGATGGATACAGAAATGCATGACATTGCAGTGCCCGACTGTGATTATACTTTAGCGAAACCAGAGGAACGGCTGGAAGTTTTTTATTACCTTGCTTCTGAGGCTTCCGAATATAGGACAGGGGAAAGGTTTGAAGCGGCATCATTTAGTGGTGTGGAAGCAGGTGAAGAACATGAGTAAGGCAGCTATGAAGTTTCATGTTCCTGAACATTTGCATGCTTCAAGTCCTGCGGAACACAACGGCAGCTCAAGGAATGATGTGCGTATGATGGTGCTGGACCGTTTAACTGGGGAATATAAGCACGATCGGTTTCCTGAGATAAGCTCCTATTTGAGAAAAGGCGATGTACTCGTGTTTAACCAGTCAAGAACAATTCCTGCTCGTTTAACTGCATTTTATAAGCAAAAGAAAATTGAAGTAAGGCTGGCCAGAAAGATTAAAGAAACGGTTTGGGAAGTATTAATAGTGGGCGCCTCTTTATCAAGGGGAGATCGGGTGCAGTTTGCTGACAGCCATGAGGCACAGATTGTAGGAACCGGCAGTGAAACTCCCTTAGTACAGCTCTCCTTCGAGCTAAAGGGGTTGGCTTTCTGGGAATTTGTTTTTAAATATGGAACACCGATTTACTATGAGTATATTCAGGAACCATGGCCATTAGCGGATTATCAGACGGTGTATAGCTGCTCTCCAGGTTCTGTGGAGATGACCTCCGCTGGTCGGGCTTTTACTTGGAAACAGTTAGCTGAACTTGAAAAAAAAGGAGTGGAAACAGCCTTCTTAACTCTCCATACTTCTTTAAGCTACTATTCAAATAACCAATGGCCGAATCCGTCTTACCATCCAGAAGCCTATGTGATCCCGGAAAAGACAAAATTTCTTGTGCAGCAAGCCAAAAGGGAAGGAAGAAGAATTATAGCCGTGGGAACTACTGTCGTCAGAGCGTTAGAATCGGCAGCGGATGTAACGGGAGAGCTAAAGAATCTTAAAGATCTTTCCTATCTTTACGTAGATGAAAAACATTCATTATCCGTTGTTGATGGACTTTTGACCGGTTTTCATGAACCTGAAGCAAGCCATCTTGATTTATTGAAAGCATTTATAAATGAAGAACAGTTAATGACTGCTTATCAAAGTGCAATTTCCATGGGATATAAATGGCATGAGTTTGGGGACGTAAACCTTATCCTGGAGCAATGAAATGGAGCTCCTCAGATGGCATCATTTTGGAATAGAAGTAAGCAGTCTTCCTCGATCTAAATACTTTTATAAGCATTTTTTTAATTGTGAGATAGAGACGGAGCTTCATGATAAAGGTGAGGATGCCGTCTTTATGAAAAATGGTGAAGTAAGAATTGAATTGGTTTCACCAGCAGGTGGGAGTGCAGGAAATACTGGGAGTCATTTGGCCATAGAGGTTACGGCACTGGCAGTATGGGTGAAGAATCTGAAGAGTAAAGGGTTAGAACCTGTTGAAGGACCCTTGCGTATTAAGAATTACTGTACCGTTTTCTATCAAGGACCGGACGAGGAGTTAATAGAAGTAATTGAAGTAAGTTGAATGGATGAAAGATGTGTAACATTAGGAGCTTAATTCGATATCAAGTCTTCCAAAAACGTGCAGGATTGTGTAAGACTCGAATTCGAGACATTTGTTGAGATTGTAGG
>NZ_JAUTWQ010000012.1:0-116579 GCF_046719735.1 Halobacillus rhizosphaerae | reverse complement strand
TTGAAGTAAGTTGAATGGATGAAAGATGTGTAACATTAGGAGCTTAATTCGATATCAAGTCTTCCAAAAACGTGCAGGATTGTGTAAGACTCGAATTCGAGACATTTGTTGAGATTGTAGGGGCTGCGGGGAACGACTCGCTTTCCGCGGGCGCGCGATGAGCCTCCTCGAGCAAAGCTCTCCGGGGTCTCATCCTGCACTCTCATCCCGCAGGAGTCTCCCCGTTCCCCTCCGCCCCTTTCTGTATTGTGGCTCTCGAAATCTGCTCCATATCCGCCTAAGTAAAAAAGAGGAGGATGTAAAGCATTTATGGCTGCTAAAATTCCGATTTAATTGCGTGTAGAAAGGAAGAGCGACAATTTTCCTTCGATTGAAAATATTCGTTCACTTTATATACAGCGGGGTTGGATGGGAAATAGCGAGACTCCCGCGGGAGAAGGAGCTAGGCGAGACCCCACAAGGAGTGATAACGACTGAGGAGGCTTGCCAGTTCCCCCGCAGGAAAGCGAGTTATTTCCCATCCAACCCCAGTCTTGATATGGCAACGGACCTGAAACATCTCGAAACTAAGTCTCCAAGAAGTGGGGAGCTATTATGTAAAAGAGGTCATCTGGATTTAATCTGAATATCTACATTAATTCTAGTATATTCATCTAATCAAAAAAGTCAGCCGGCTGAGGCTGACTCTTTTCAATAATTATGATGCTTTTCTTTCTTCACTGTCAGGCATAACCAGCGGCTGAGGCTTGCATTTCTTTTGCGTTAGCTCGGAAACTATGAAAATAAATACGAAAGCCGCCACACATGCTAGCGTACGGAAAGGAAACAATACGATTCCTTCATCCGTCATCATAGGATAAGGCAGAAACGCTGGAAGTCCAAGGGCGGGTTCACCACCGCCAATTCTTAGGAATGCGGCGACAATCAACCCCGCAATGGAACCATAAAGGTTTGCCTTCTTATAAAACAATGCCATCGTTAGTTGTGGAAACAAAATGGTATAAACTAAGTCTGAAGCTAAATACCAAAGAGTATAGACACTTTTAACATTCAACGCAATAATCATGGCACCTACACCAACAAGAATAATTGTGCGCTTAATGACTTTCTTTAATTTATCTTGGCTGGCATTTGGATTTATCAACGGACGGTAGATATTCCAGGATGCCATGGAGGAGGCAGACAGAATTGATGAATCCATGGAGGACATCACGGCTGCAGCCAAAGCTCCAAGCCCAATAGAAGATATAATGCCAGGGGTTAAGTACCGTAAGACATGCGGCAGAATAACCGATGGATTACTTGGTGACGGGAGTCCCAGGCTTGCCCAGTCAATATTAAATCCAACTACTCCAATGAGCACGGCAGGTACTGCGGCAATAATACAGATGATTCCGGCAGTAATGGAAAGCCACATCGCTGTTTTCTCATTTTTAGCGGATAGAACTCTTTGGAAGTAGACTTGCCAAGCGATACCACCGAAAATTAATAATAACGCATAATCCAGCCAGTTCCAGAAGTAATTTCCCCATTCAGGATCCTTCCAGCCATTTAATGGAGGGAACAAGTTAGAGTAAGACCCTAGCTCTCCAGAATAGTCACTCCATGCAGACTGGAGTCCGCCAACGTGGCCGAGGGCAAAAGGTACAACTAGAATCAGTCCGATTAGTAGGATTGCCATTTGGAAAACGTCCGTATAAGCAACGGCCCACATGCCGCCTGCAACTGTATAAGCAATAGCGATGACCCCTGATAAAATGATGGAGGTCGTGAAATCAATGTTTAGAATGGTTCCAAACGTCGTACCTAAAGCTGTTAAGATTGCTGCACTCCAAAACATTTCTCCCAGCAATGCGGGGATGTACAGAACACCTGCCATTCGTTTCCCGAACCGTTGCTCCAATGGATCAATAATCGTCATAAATTCATAACGGCGCATTTTTCTAGCGTAGAATATACCTCCGATAATTAGACTTAAGGCATATCCCCATGGAGCTTGTGCCCAGACGAGTCCATCAGTATAGGTAGATTCTGCCGTACCATTGACATAGCCGCCTCCTACCCAGGTTGCCGCCATAGTGAACATAGCAATTCCGAGCGGCAGGCTCCTTTTAGCGACCATCATATCTGATAGGGAACCGGACTTGTTTGTAGCGAGGAAAGCTCCGATGTAGTATACCAGGGCATAGAAGGCAATCATGGCAATGAACCCGCCCCATTGAATATTATCGTTAGTAACAGCGATGTAAATAACGAAAATGATTAATAATGTCCCCATTAAAATGAATGGACCATTTTTAGATAAGAAGGATTGTTTCGATTGTTTTTCCATCCATATCACTCCTTTGTTAGTATTCGGAATATTCCGTAAATCACAACAGACGTACGGTTTCCTTAAATAACTGCTCTCAGTTATTCGTAGAAGAGTTCGCAGTTCGTTCTATTCCAAGATGTAAGAACGAACGTCTACTGTTGGTTTAATGTGCAATTCCGTAGACTTGCCGACCGACTTGTCTAACTTGATTAATTTTATTAAGAAAAAATTTAATCTTTTTAACAGCTTTTACACTATCAATACTAGTAAA
This sequence comes from Halobacillus rhizosphaerae, assembly GCF_046719735.1. Taxonomy (NCBI): domain Bacteria; kingdom Bacillati; phylum Bacillota; class Bacilli; order Caryophanales; family Bacillaceae; genus Halobacillus; species Halobacillus rhizosphaerae. The sequence goes on along the minus strand of NZ_JAUTWQ010000012.1, from coordinate 113,994 downwards.
GTTTGTCAAAGTGAGAATTACACGTAAGGTAGTATAATTGGAAAATATACCTCACTAAAAAACACCAGCAGATGCGCTGGTGTCATAGATATGGGGGAAGGATAATTGATTTTTAAAGCAATTCGAAGATATGATCACAAAATCGGTTGATATGGTGCTGATTGTCAGGCGAGATTTGATAGATGTTAAAGACTAACTGATTCATTTGGTTTTGTAACACGTGTACGGGAAAGTTTTTATCAGCTTTTTTCCCCTCAACAAGCTGCTTTGCGCAATTCGTAACTGCAGTTTTCATAGCCGGAGAAGGTTCGATATAGGGCAGTTTCTTTATATATCCAGAGGTAATCATATTCGTTCGGTTCAATACTTTTCTAAGCATGTATTTAATCAAATTACTATTTAATAAGCCTAAAATATAGTAAAGGTCTTCCCTGTTGTTGGGAAACAGGTTAGCGTTGACACCAAACAAGCTTCCCTTTGGAAGGTAGGCGGCAGAAAAGTTTATCCCCATGGAAGAACAGGTGATGCCCTCTTTATAAAAGAAAGATTTGTTCCTTAAGACAAAGGTATGGCTATGCTCAGCGTAAACGGGCCAATCTTTATGAATGTAAAATTTAGGTGAATAGTACCATGCATCCTTATTTCCTCCATTTTTATAAAAGGGAATCCACACGTTTCGATCTTCTGTCCTCTCATCCGGCTTGATGAGGTAGTGACCGTCATTTCCAGTTGAAATTCCAGTACCTCCTTGAACCACAGAATCCAGCATCGTATATTCTTTATGAAAGTGAGTTAATATTTCCTGAGGAACATTAATAGCGAAATTTCTATTGGGAAGGTCTTCGTAAACCTGCTGAGGCAGGAATTGAATTCTCTCTGAAGGAGGAGAGGCATACTCTTCTTCCGCTAAGCGATCAACTAACCTCATAGGTTTTACGCTGTTTTTTTCATTAGGTTTACGTTTTACAATCGTTAAGATTGCCGTTCGGACATTCGCGTTTCCCATGTGAAACAGACGCCTTGGGGCCAGTATAATTTCCTGAATTTCTATTTGTTTTACTAGAAATCTTCGAAAGGCTCTATAATATGCGTTGGTTAAAAAGGAATCCTGAACAATCATGGTCAAGACTCCTCCATCTTTTAAAGTTTTCAGCCCATGATAGACGAATAAAGCATACAGGTTCGGAAGGCCTATTTCCTCGAACTGTTCACCCAGCCAATGTTTATTACTTTGAAAGTAAGAGCTTTGTCTTTTTGATTTATACGGAGGGTTTCCAATGATCGCATCATACTTAATTTCTTTCTCCTTCATTAAGAAATCCGTGTTTTCGAAATGAATCTCAGGGTGCGGATTTTTGATGTTTAAGTCGATATCAAAGGCATGCAATCGATCGGGAGGATGACCTTGTTTCAATAATTCATGAACAAATACACCTTCTCCCGTACAAGGATCAAGAATAAGCGGAGAGGAAGAAGAGTCCTTAAAATGGCTGAGAATTTTTTGGACCATGTATTCTGCAGTGGTTTGCGGTGTTTCGTACTGCCCCATTGCACGCTGATAAGATAACATAGATACCCCTCCTGTACGGTTGGGGTATATTTTACTATTACATAAGGTAAAAGTCACCAAATAATAGTTAATAAGAATTATTATTTTTGGGTATATTATAGTTATAAAGGTTCATTAATAGGGAAGAATTGCCGCCGGGAGCTGAAAGAAAAGCGTCAGATTTTTGTGGCATTTGGATTGTGGTCCATCTTCCGATATGATAATGAAGGAAAGAATAATAAAGGAGTGATCCTATGGAACATAGACTGAACAACTTTTCAGATTATCTAAATAACAATCAAGTAGACATGGCTTTTATTAATTCTACAGAAAACGTTTTTTACTTAACTGGTTTTCATACGGACCCGCATGAAAGGCTGCTTGGTCTGCTTGTGTTTAAAGAAGCTGATCCTGTCGCCATTCTTCCTAGCATGGAGGAAAGCCAGTTGCGTGATGCCGGCTGGAAGTACGATATAATCGGTTATAAGGATCATGAAGACCCTTGGAGCAAAATGAAGGATCAATTAAATGAAAAGGGCATTCATTCTGCTGACACGATCGGCCTTGAGAAGCAAGTGCTATCCTACGGGCGCAGTGAATCCTTATTCTCCCTTTTTCCAGAAGCGAAAGTAGTGGATGTGGAAGGACAGTTGAATGAAATGCGCGTCGTGAAAGACGAACAGGAAATTTCAATTATGAGGGAAGCGGCAGAGCTCGCTGATTATGGTGTGAAGATCGGAACGGAAACATTAAAAGAGGGAATTACAGAGATGGATGTTATCGCTGCCATTGAATATGAACTGAAACGAAAAGGTGTGACAGAAATGTCCTTTTCTACAATGGTTCTATTCGGTGAAAAGTCGGGTCAGCCACACGGTAATCCGGGGGATCGGAAGCTGAAACCTGGTGACTTTGTCCTCTTTGATCTAGGGGTAGTTTGGAAAGGGTATACTTCTGATATTACCCGTACATTTGCTTACAAGTCTGTTTCTGATCAGCAGCGCAGTATTTATGAGAAGGTTAAGGAAGCCTTAGAAGCTTCTCTTTCTATTTCCAAACCAGGAACTAGGATTGGAGATCTGGATCAAACAGCGAGAGACATCATTACCGAAGCGGGATATGGAGATAAGTTTCCGCACAGAATCGGCCACGGTCTAGGAATTAATGTACATGAATTTCCTTCTATGAGTCACTTAAATGACGGTACACTTCACACAGGTATGACCTATACCATTGAACCGGGAATCTATGATCCCGAAATTGGCGGCGTACGGTTGGAAGATGATGTGCTGGTTACTCAAGATGGATATGAAACGTTAACTAAAACACCAAAAGAATTGCGCATTATTGATTGAACGGAGTCAAGGTGGAGGACAGATGAAACTTCACAATAATAAAGCTCAGACAAAAACTCTTGAGATAAAGGCTGAGACAGAAGTTTTTTAGACATTATTTAAACCGAACGATGATGAAATGTTGAAAGACATGATTCCATCATCGTTCGGATTTTTTTGTGCTTTTTGAGGTAAGGTGTCCAGCCTTTCTACAAGACGAAGACAAGGGTTTGACCCCGAAATAGGCACCACGAGGAGGCACTCCTGCCGCCTGCGAAAAGCGGAGTATAGTTAGACTTTAAAAAAGTCTGTTCGTGTTTTCCATTCTTTTCTAAAATCCATTATCCAGTTACTCTGCTAGTTCCTATCATTTTTCATCCATTTAGAGATGAGCTTGAATCCCTGCATAGACTTCCCATTCGTTCAAAGTTTTACGGATGAGTCTTTGGGTGTCCAGCAGGCGGACTTGTCCGCAGTTTTCTTTATTAGCTAAGTCACATAAGGCAACCATGTCTAACAATTTAGCTTGCTGCAGCCAATTCTGCGGTAATTTACCTCCGTGTTTTAGGTAACTTGAGATAAAGGGCTTTATAAAAGAAGACTGATGAACATCTTCATACCTCAGCATGTTTCCAATATCAATTAATGGTGAGTGACTAAAGGCAAATTCCCAATCTAAAATTCCAGTAACTTGTATCCCGTCCGTGGCCTCTTTTATAAGAATATTCAAAGGGTTGAAATCACTATGTACTAATGAGGTATGGTTTCCGGTATGGTCAAGAAGATGGGCATGGTTCCTTGCCAGTCTGCTGATGTCTTCGGCCATTTCCGTGCCGGAATTTTGTAAGAACGGCTTGTCTGTAATGATCTTTTCTAGCATATGGATAAAGGATTCTGCACCAGATAGATCGAGTGGGTGAACGTTTAATTCTTCATCGAAAAAACCAGGTGACGAAAACTGAAAGGTATGGATGGCGGCTAAATGCCGTCCTGTTTCGTGTGCTGCTTGAATTAATTTCTCTTCTTCTTTTTTATCAAACATCTCAGATAGCTGATCACCATGTATCCAGCTTAATAGGATAACTGGATACTCGTAAGTCGATAATGAAAAGTCAGAATACAGAACTTCAGGAACGGGGACGGTGTCCTCCACTAGCTGCAGTACTTTCCTTTCTACCTGACCTTTCATTATTTCTCCATTATAAATCCGAAGCACATAACATTCTCCAGTCACTAGAGTAATTTTTACATTAGAATTACTTAGCCCTCCACTAAGCATCTCTAGTTTAAGAACTTCTTTTCCTTTTAAAAATGGCTGCAGCAGACTTGAGACAGTGGAGTGGTCTGGGATAATGAGTGGTTTGGAACGCTCCCATCCTCTTTTCATTTGAATCTCTCCCTTATCAAAAAAAGTGTCAACTATTCATCACGTTTCTATCATTAATCTAACATAAAATCTCCTGCCTCTTTAGGAGCTGGCAGCTAGGGTTGGACCACTACTAAGCCTCAAGTCTTAATAGAAAATATGGCTCTAGCTCATTATCTCAGCATTCTGCTCGCGGTAAGATAAGGATAAGAAATAAACAAGGAGGGAAATAAAATAATGAAAAAGTTCATGCTGTTTATCGCGGGATTGATTGCACTTGGAATCCTTCTTGCAAACCTAGGACCTATGGTATTGCTTGGCGTTAGCGTCTGGCTGCTGTATGTGGTATTTAAACAATTTATGAAGAGCGACTCCACAGCGGGAAAGATTGGCTGGGCAGTGCTTGGGCTAATCATCCTAAGCTTTGCTGTTTCTAATATCTACTCTGTAGTAGGTTTGGCTGCTGCTTACATTCTTTATATCATCTATAAAAAATGGAGCGGTAATAAAAATGAACACGTAACATCTTCCAAAAGTTCTGATCCCTTTTCTAATTTTGAAAAGCAGTGGGCAGAACTGAATAAATAAACTGAACTCTAAAGGAGAGATTATGAATGGGAAATCTATTTACTCGATTAAAAGATTCGATTTCAGCAGACTTACATGATGCTTTAGATCAAAAGGAACAACGCAATCCAATGGCGATGCTGAACCAATACTTGCGCGAAAGTGAACGAGAGACTGAAAAAGTACGAAAACTTGTGGAACGTCAATATCGGTTAAAGGATGAATTTGCCCGTGAGCATTTGAAGGCTCAAGAAATGGCCGAGAAAAGAAAGCGTCAGGCAGATGTCGCTCATCGGGCAGATGAAGAAGCCATGTATGAATTTGCCACGAAAGAACATGAAGAATACGTGAAACGTTCGGAACGATTAAAAGCCTCCCATTTAGAGGCAATGGAGCAGCTGGATCAGTTAGAGCGTAAATATGAGGAAATGAAACATCGATTAAAGGACATGCACCTAAAACGAATGGAGCTAATGGGAAGAGAAAATATTGCAAGTGCTCACCACCGTATGAATCAAGTGATCGAAGAGTCAGCGGATAAACCTTATTCAAAGTTTTCGGAAATGGACCAATATATTGAGAACCTTGAATACAAAGTAAACAGTGCCTACTATAAAAGCACTTTCGATAGTAAAATGGCTCAATTAGAGAAAGATTTACTGAAGAAAGAAGAAGTTAACAGCTAAATATAAATCATGGTATTATAAAAGGCGCAGAGTACTGCGTCTTTTATTAAAGAATTCATTTTATAAAGAGTGAAAGATATAGAAAAAACTCCATCATTAAGAATGGCACACTTGGGGGGACCTTTATGTTTAAAAATATCTCTACAGACACGATTAATTCCATCTTAATCATAGGGGTGATCCTCCTCGTGGTTGAAGTCGTTTTCTTTAATGGAGGGCTCATCTTCTCTATGTTATTTTCTGGCCTGTTTATCTATATAGGGTGGAAAAGATATTACAAACTATGGGGGAAAATCTTTTTTTGGATCGGAACACTCTCCCTGGTATTTACGGTATTAAGCATGATTGCTGTAAGATTTATTATTATCGCTATCATTGTCATCTTCGTAAGAAACTATTATCGATCCAAAAAAAATCCAGAACTTATTGTACCTGAAATTGAAGTTGAAGAATTTGAATTTCCAAGCGGGGGAAAGCTGTTATTTAAGCAGAAGTTCTTTGGGGATCAAACCACTGGAGAACATTCCTACCAATGGCGGGATATTAATATTCATGGTGGTTTCGGCGATCGGATTATAGATTTAAGTAACACAGTACTTCCCCAGGATGAAGCTGTCATTTCTATCCGTCATCTGGTGGGTAATCTTCATATTTATGTCCCTTATGACGTGGAGGTCAGTATCCACCATAGTGCATTGTTGGGAAAGGCGGCAATCTTTCAGTATAAGAAGGTTAAGATTTGGAATCAGTCTGCCTCCTACCAAACCCCGGGTTATCTTCAAAACAAGCCGAGAGTCAAAATAATTACTTCTCTTCTATCCGGCGATATCGAGGTGAAGAGAATATGAGTGTATGGCAGCGACAGATCGTGATTGGTGTCAGTACATTTGTCCTTTTTTCACTTCTGATCCTTTTGTTTACCTTTATGGGGTTCCCAATCCATTCCTGGTCTGAATTGTGGGAAAGACAAGTATTAAGCATGCCCTATATATTCTTAGTTATAACGATTTCCGTCTCCGCAGGTTTACTGATAGGCATTGCACAGGGCTGGTACTGGAGAAGACATTTACATGGAATAGACCACCAACTAAATGAAATCTCTCATGGTCACCCTGTTGCTTATGAAGATCCTGATATCCAAGAGTTTCAGCTGATAGAAGAAAAGATGAAGCAGATTGAAAACAAGTTCCGCAAGCAAGCTGAATTATCCCAGCGCCTGGCTACTGAACGGGCAAAAGAACGAGAAAAGAGTCTTCAGGAAGTGGTTATTCAAGAACGAAACCGGCTGGCAAGAGAACTACATGATTCTGTCAGTCAGCAGCTTTTCGCAGCATCCATGATGATGTCCGCGATCAATGATTCCACTGAGCAAGAACCTGGTGGCAGTCATAAACAATTGAAAATGGTTGAAAAAATGATTCATCAATCCCAGCTGGAAATGCGTGCACTGCTTTTGCATCTGCGTCCTGTAGCGTTGAAGGATAAGACTTTATCAGAAGGAATAGAGGAATTACTTTATGAACTCACACAAAAAGTTCCTTTGGAAATTGATTGGTCAGTGGAAGAAATCGGTCTCGACAAAGGATTAGAAGATCAGCTATTCCGGATCCTCCAAGAATCGGTTTCCAATACATTGCGCCATGCCAAAGCCCATACATTAAATGTGGCCCTGATTGAAAGAGAAGGCAATATTATTCTAAGAGTAGTGGATGATGGGATAGGTTTCGATGTAGAACAAGAGAAGGCGAGCTCTTATGGACTTCAAACCATGCAGGAGAGAGCTTTCGAAGTGGGCGGAACTTTGAAAATTGTCAGTCTGAATGAACAGGGAACGAGACTTGAAGTCAAAGTTCCTTATCGTAAAGAAGGAGGAGAGACTTCGTGATCAAGGTATTATTTGTGGATGACCATGAGATGGTGCGAATCGGTGTGTCAGCATACTTGTCCGCACAAAAAGATATTGAGGTTGTGGCAGAAGCAAGTGATGGAGGGGAGGCTATTGACTTAGCATTAAAGCACCGCCCTGATATCATTCTGATGGATCTTGTTATGAAGCAGATGGATGGCATAGAAGCAACTAAACATATTATGGACAAGTGGCCGGAAGCGAAGATTATAATTGTTACCAGCTTTTTGGATGATGAAAAGGTTTATCCAGCCCTGGAAGCAGGAGCTGCTAGTTATATGCTGAAAACTTCTAAAGCTGAAGAGATTGCCAGGGCAATCCGTGCTACATATGAAGGACAGTCTATTCTAGAGCCCGAGGTCACCGGAAAAATTATGACAAAAATGCGTAAACCTGCTTTAGACGCTCCTCATGAAAATCTGACCAATAGAGAAATGGAAATTCTAATGCTGATGGCAGATGGAAAAACGAATCAAGAAATAGCCGATCAGCTATTTATCGCTTTGAAAACGGTCAAAGTCCATGTGAGTAATATACTTGGAAAGCTTGAAGTTCAAGATCGTACTCAAGCTGTCATCTATGCTTTCAAGCATGACCTTGTACAATAAAAGAAATCCTGCGTTGCCATGCCGCGGGATTTCTTATTTATTTCCGGGGCGTGTCTAAGCGGATATTCCGCATTTGTACGTTTTCCATTTGTGGCGAGCTTCATCGGAAGCGGATCTCCACCCTTATTCGGAATTATATATGGCTGCGGACCTTTGTTAACTCAAATAAAGTCATTAGCATAGGGAATAACATGCAACTCAATAAATCTTCAACACATAACTGCTTTTATTAAGATTTCAAATATATTAAGAGGTTAAAACGAATAAAGTAAAGAACCAAGGGCTTTAAGCTATGATGTTTTACTTTTATGATGCCCACATTTAAAACCTGAACGGTATGTAAAGGTAGGTAAAAAAATGACGCAAGCAGGTAAGTACGGCTATCTCTTCCGCTATTATTTGGTACAATTTAATTAAAGAAGCAGCTGCTTACAGGCATGTGGTTTAACTGTCTGGGGAATAACATAAGTAGAGGTGAGATCATCGAAGTGGAAGAATAATATTGCTGATAGCTTTGACTGGAACGAAGAAATTTAACAGGAATCAGCCAATAAGGTAAGCCAATTTGTTAAAGATGGAGAAATAATCGGAGCGGGTTCAGGGTCTACCTCTTATCTTGCTCTTTGTGCCATCGGAAAACGAATCAAAGAAGAAAATCTACATAGTACTGTGATCCCATCCAGTGAAACAGCACTAAATTGCGTGAGATTGGGCATCCCGCAATCAACATTGTTGGATTGCCGTCCTGATTGGGGGTTCGATGGGGCAGATGACAAGAAGCGGCTAATCAAAGTACGCGGAGGGGCAATGCTCACCGAAAAGCTAGTGATGGCAAGCAGCATCCCTGGAGTGGTGGAAGCCGACTTATTTTTTGATTATAACGTGGAAATTTTAACAATTTAAGCCCATTTATCTAATAATCAATGGTACTCGTTCTCGGATTTTCTATAATAGTAATAAAACCTTCAATAAAAGGGGAATCATTATGGGACTGCCAAAGAGGATTACTTATCAGGATGATCGATACCCGTTTATCGTACTCACGCCCATTGGAAAAAAGAATAAGCAAATACGGTCCATAGGGCATAAAACAGAACGGGGCTTGTTATCGCGCTTAAATGATGCGGTCAGTGATCAGATTCGTATTCAAGCTTTAGATACTTGCCAGTTGAAGAACTACCTGAATATAGAAGGGCAGGCAGTCATTCCGGTCCCTTTTTTAAAAGATGAAACGGTTTACCCCCATTTCCTCCGCCCAGAGCTATTTCTCTGGAAAGAACTGAAAAATGAACAAGGTCTGCCGTTACTTGCGGATTATGTATATGATATTGATTTCACCCAGTTATCATCAGAGAAGTTAGAAGTCCATATTGCAGAAGTTATTGAAGATTACATGTTTCTAGCAGACGTAGCCACGCAGCCCAGAGAGTATTGGTTAAAAAGGATTGCCACTGCCTTCCATCGGCATCCGATTGTTCAGTTAGCTCACAAGAAAAAAGACGTCATTCATGCCGTAGAAACGATGAACCAATCCGCTTTACTATCCCTGTTAAAGTATCCAGAAGATATTGCCTACTGGCGGCATCGAGCGGAAATCATTATGCGGCCGTTTCGGTCTCTTCCTAGTGACTGGCTGAAGAAATTGAACTCTAGCTGCAGCCACGAGAAGCATTTGCAATTTGACGCTCCTTCCCGCACGATCTGCTGTTATTGTGAAGCTTGTGACTTTTGCCTTTTTTACCAGGTAGATGAAGATACGGTACAATTTGAAGAAGAATTTGATGTCTTGAAAGCAGAAAAGAGACTCATTACTACAGAACGTCAATTTGATGAAATTGCTAGAAAGAACAAGCGGCTTTTAGAACAGCTTCAGCAGTTAAAAACCATAAAAAAACAACTTTGGATCGCTAGGAAACAGCTTGATGAGTGTTTAAGGGTTACACGCCAGATTGAACGGTATCAAAAGAAAGTCAATATATTTAAAGATTATCCCATCCTTCAAATGTATGATCAATTATCTAAAACAGAACTTCCAGAAAGAAAAAGAGCTTCCATATTAATTTGGCTTGCTGGGGTGGAATTGTATGACGTGAATATTGTGAAACAGCTGCCTCTATGGCTGCAGTACATTCCAGAGAATGTTTATCCGCTTACCGGTCATATCTTAGAAGAACTTTCTGAACGGCTGGAAGAAGTGCGGTATGCTGAAGAAGATGTAATTATTACGATCAAGGGCAAGCCATTAACCTATGCGTATGTTCAGCAGATTTTAGACTTGATTCATTACTATGGAACCGATTATCCTGCCCACACACTGGTGCAGATTCTGGCAGGGAAAACGACGAATAAGCTTAGAACCCTGTATTTACATGAAACTCGGTGGTTTGGTTTGTTATCCGATTGGCCAGAAAAATATATTCAAAAGCTTTTCACACAACTGGAGAAACAGGGGTGGCTGATGAAGCAGCAAAAAGGATATTCAGTAAGTGACTTTGCAGAAGAAGTCATGTGAATCCGATAGCGGAAGCGCCTCGGAAGCTGCGAAATGCATAAGCAAAACCATGAAGCGTGCTTTTGCCACAGAATGGGGTAGCTTATGTCACGAGTTAGGCAGGAGCTGGATGTAGCTAAAAGCGGAGAGGTGCTTTTAATCCCTCCGTGCTAAGCCAGCCGGCAGCAAGAGGGCGATTTCCCCCTTTGTATATCTAAGAGTTACCTTAACTTTATAAAAAACAGGGCTACCCTTGGTGGGCCTGTCTATATTTGTATGGTAAGCGCTTTATTATGCTATAATTCTAATTAACTTAATCAAAAAGTTCCTTCTTAACTTTCTGAAATTCAAGGTTTTTCAATAGAAGATTAACGTTCGATTAAATAGAGCCTGCCATACGAAGGAGGAGAATTCGTGAAGTCTATTTACCAATTAGCACTAGGGGAAAGTTTCCATAAACTTCACCCAGAGATGCAGAAGAAGTTTGGTTTAATAAGCAAGCAGAAAATTATGATTCTTGGACAAGGAAGGATGACAGAAATCCGAGGAACCCCGGCGTTTCTGCGTCCACTTCTTATGGCCTTTGTTCCCGCCCATGTGATGTTTGCGGAAAGAGGGAGAAATATTCCGTTTACGCTGGAGAACTATGCTTATGAAGATGAACAAGGCAGAGAAAAGGTAAGCTGGATCAGACGCTTTTTCTTTCCTTATGCGATTCGCGGTTTCGATGCAGTGATGCATTACAATTCGGAAACGGGCAAAATTGTGGATGACCTCGGTAAATCAGGGACCTTTCAAACAGAATTGGATCTTGAAGTTACTCCTGAAGGTGGATTGCTGATGCAGTCGAATGCCATTTCCTATAAGGGAAAGTATGACTTATCAGGCATTCATACTTCTGTTTACGAACATTTTGATGAGGATCAGGAGGCATTTCGAGTGCACGTTCATGTGGAACACCCTTGGTTTGGCACCCTGCTGATGTATGAAGGGCTTGTTCATACAGAATTTTTACCGATGACCTACAGCAATATTCCAGAGCGGGGAATATTAGTATAAAGGAGTGCAATGAACGGATATGAGACATCAAGACTCTAAAACTAATGAGAAAGTTCACACGGATTTTCGCGATCGAATGACGTACGGGGAATATTTAGACCTGGATAAACTGTTGTCTTCTCAGGAAAGATTATCGAATCATCATGATGAGATGTTATTTATTATCATTCATCAGGTAAGTGAACTATGGATGAAATTAACGCTGCATGAATTGCGGGAAGCGATAAACGCCATTCGGAAGGATGATTTGCAGGAGGCTTTTAAGATGCTGGCCAGAGTTTCAAACATCCAGACTCAGATTATTCAAGGATGGGATGTCTTGTCAACGTTGACTCCTGCTGAATATATTCAATTCCGGGATGAACTTGGACAAGCTTCTGGTTTTCAATCATATCAATACCGCATGATTGAATTTGCTCTGGGATATAAAACCCCGCATGTTCTGAAAATTTACGAGAAAAACACAGCATTACATGAAGAACTGGAAAAAGCATACAAATCCCCTGGGCTGTACGATGTGGCCATTGAAAAGCTGGCAGAAGCAGGTTTTTCCATCAATCCTGATCTGATCGGGCGTGATTATACAGAAATTTATCACGGAGACAAAAGCGTTGAGACAGCGTGGACAAAAGTTTACAGAAATGTAGATTTGTACTGGGATTTATATCAACTGGCAGAAAAGCTGGTCGACATTGAAGACCGTTTTCAGCAATGGCGGTTCAGGCATATGAAAACCGTTGAAAGAATCATCGGGCATAAGGCGGGCACCGGCGGCTCTTCCGGAGTTGGTTACTTAAAGAAAGTACTTGATCACCAGTTCTTCCCCGAACTTTGGAATGTCAGGACAAATTTATAATAATAGGAAAAAACTGAATATAACAAATATGTTAATTGATTATTACATTTATGTTACACTAAGATGTGAATAAATATGAATGCAGAGGTACAGTCATGAAAGAACCCATCATTTATCTATCACTTCTTAGTGTGTTGTTGTTATCAGCCTGTTCGTTTATTGCTACAGCGAATGAAAATAATGCAAAGAAATCTGCGCCTTCACATTTCAAAGTGTCTATGGAAACTGAAGTCGAGCAGTTTGAAGGATATCAATTAACTATTCATTATCCTCAAACTCCTGATAGTCAAATTAATCAAACGATCATTGATTATGTGAATCAGAAGAAAGCATCTTTTAAAAAGCAGAGCTTTCAAACTTCTGTTAAGCAGAATAACCATGAAATCCATGAATTAAATATAAATTTTGAAGTCTTGTATGAGAATGCAAGTGTGTTTGTCGTGCGTTTTAGTGAAAAGCTTCATATGGAAAAGCAAAAAGAAGTCACCCAAACAATTATGAATTTTGACAAGGAAAACGGAAAACGCCTAGAGCTGGACCAGATTTTCCAAAAAGATAAAGAATATTATGATCTACTATCCAGCCAAGTTCAAACGGAAGTACTCGAGAAAGCAAGGGTGGACGATGCGGATCTGACGGCGAAGATTAAAGCAGAGTTAAGCCCGAAAGCAGATCTGTATAAGAATACAGCGCTAACGGGAGATTCCTTAACCGTTTATTTCAATCAGGGCCAGCTTCCTAAACAAGTTTCTATTCAAAAGGTGAAGCTGAACGACAAGAAGCTAATGAATTTGGTGAAGGAGAAATACCTTCAGCAGGGAGAGCCAGCAGAAAAAAGCAAGGAAGTTGCAGCGAAAGAGGAACAGCCGTTAAACGAAGATGTGAAAGCGGAATATCGTTCTGAAGCTGATAAAAAAATTGCCCTTACGTTTAACGATGGACCGCATCCTAAGGTAACTAGAAGAATACTAGGAACGTTAAAGAGTTATCATGCAAAGGCAACCTTCTTTATGATCGGACAGCGTGTTAAGTATTACCCGGAAATTGCTAGAGAAGTCGCTGAGCAAGGCAACCAGATTGGGAATCATACTTGGGACCATTCCAGGGCAGATTATTTAACCAGCAAGGAACTTAAAAAGGAACTGGAAAAAACTCAGAGGATTATTCAGCAAACGACAGGACAGACTCCAACTGTTGTGCGTTATCCATTCGGAGGAGTTCCTGCTGAAAAACAAGATGATCAGCTGCGCCGCGCTCCCTTTACGATAACAGTAGATGACTGGCAGCTGGAGAATTCAGAAGTAATCGCCAAGGAAGTTATAGCGAAGGCGAAGGATCATTCCGTAATCATGCTTCATGATCTTTATCCATCTACGGCGGATGCTGTAGAACAAATTGTCCGCACCCTTACTAAAAAAGGGTACAGCTTTGTGACTTTAGATGAACTTCAAAACCGCAGAGTTAAATGAAAGAGGCACGGACAATTCTGAATGGTTAACGAGAAATCCGGCCACCTCATTTATCCTTGAATACAGTAAACCCGAACCAAAAAAAATTTAATGGTTCGGGTTTTTTAAGTGATTCAATTATAGTGGTTGCTGCCTCTTCTTCATAGCTGTAGTTGTTTTTCAGGTTGATCCTCGAAAAGGGTTAGGAAGTCTTCAATCATGGCACTAGCAGTCGCCATTTTACCTGCACCTGGGCCTCTGAGAGTGAGGGGGCCAGCTAACTCTGTAGTCATAGTCACTGCGTTGTCCACTCCATCAATACCGTAAAGAGAGTGCGACGAGTCTAAGTGAACAGGTTTTACAGCTGCGATAATTTTTCCGTTAGATTCCTCGAGTATGGCCAGGTGCTTTATTCTTTCTCCTTGAAGAGTGGCTTGTTTCAGGTCGGATTGATCTATAGCTATGATACCCTGACGTGTAACTTCATGCCAATCAGGCTGTTTTCCATAGATAAGCTGGCTTAAGATCATTAATTTATAAAAGGCATCCCATCCTTCTAGATCGTTAGCTGGGTCTGCCTCGGCAAAGCCTTCCTTCTGAGCAGCTTTTAAAGCATCCTCGAAGCTATCTCCTTGATTGTGCATAGAAGATAATATAAAGTTAGTCGTTCCGTTTAAAATCGCTTCAAGTTTTACTACTTTATTGACTTGCAGTAAACGGGTAAGGGTTCCGATGACAGGGGTCCCGCTTGCAACGGCTGCTTCATATTTTACGGAGAGACTTTTCTTTTCTGCCTTTGCGAATAGTGCCGCTCCGTGGGTGGCAAGTAATGCTTTATTTGCGCTTACCACGGGTATGTCTGCATCTAACGCACGTGAAAGGTACGTATAAGCAGGCTGTTCACCATTGATCGCTTCAAAGATCACATCAGGCTTTTGATCCAGAATTTCTTCAAATTGATCGGTAACCAATATAGAGGCAGGCAGTGGTCTAGGCCGATCCAGATGTTTCACTAGAATAGCGGTAATTTTGATTTCTGCGCCAGTCAGCTGTTCCAAATATTTTTTGCGAGATTGAATGATTTCTACTACACCTTGCCCTACAGTTCCATAACCTAACAGGGCCGCCTTTATGACTGCCAATCTTTTACCCCCCTTTGTTAATTTTTCGCTGTATCCATTCTCCCCAATGATTAAATTCTACTAAGAAACCATCATGACCATAATCGGTTTCTACATGAAAGTGCTCGCTTCCGGGTACTTCATTGCTGAAAGCATCGATGAGTTCTTTGGGGTAGAGAAGATCATGCTGAAAACTGATGGTATTTACTTTTGCTTGATATTGTTTGCATGCTTTTTTCCAGCCATCACGACCCCGTCCAATGTCATGATGATTCATAGCTTCCAGTAAGTAGAGGTAGCTGTTAGCATCAAAGCGATCTTTAATCTTTTCTCCTTGATAGTCCAGATAAGATTGAATATTATACGATAAAGGTTCACTTTTACTGCGATCAAACCTTTTTTGAAATAAAGTTCCACTGCGATAAGTAACCATACCGGCCATCCGTGCTAATTCAAAACCCTGGAGATGGTGGTTCGAGGAATAATCCCCTTGCTGCCACGCAGGATCATCTTTAATGGCCCGTGTCCCAATATGATTGAACGCGATCCCATAATCACTTAAGTAGGGGGTAGCTGCCAGAACGTATAACTGTTTCATAAACAGGGGATAAAGCAATCCCCATTCTAATGTCTGCATTCCGCCAAGCGATCCCCCGGCGACAGCATGCACTTGATGAATCCCTAATTTGATAAGAGCACGATACTGAGCGTGCACCATATCCCGAATCGTTACGGCTGGGAAATCCAACCGATACGCTCGTTTTGATCCTTTTGGACAGCTTGCGGGACCAGTAGACCCATGGCAGCCGCCTAAAACGTTGAATGTGATTACTTGATACCGAGAAGTGTCTACGGGCTGATCCTGACCTATGAGTCCTGCCCACCAGCCGGGCTCCTGATCAGACCCAATCGCATATTGGTTTCCTGTTAAGGCATGGCAAACAAGAACGACGGGGGCATCATCAGGACCAAATCGTTCATAGGCAAGCTGGACATCATCCAGTGTCTCTCCGGATTCAAAAGTAAAAGGACCGATTGAAATGGTATGGTTGTTTTGTTTAGAACGGGTAGGGTTATTCAATGACATGCTGCTGCCTCCTCTCATAGTTATACGGATAGCGGAGCTTCCTGAAAGGATTTGCCTTCACGAATGGCTGTAATAGATTCATAGAGACTTAAACCGGAAATCAAGTGAGTATCCTCCATCGTTAATTCCTGCTTCGACCAAATCAGAGTGGGCTGGAATTTACGGGCTTCTTCGACGAATTGATCGGAAACCTTGTATTTGTAAATAATATCGACGGGTGAAGAAGGATCTAAGGTAGTGAGGTCTTCTGTCTGAATCACATTAAAGCCGAGACGCTGTAATTTCTTGAGTTCTTTAGAAAAGTCTTCATCCAGATGCTCCTCAACTGCGATAATCGTTTTCTTGCGTAGATCTCCATTGGAACGATCCAGGGAAGATTCCAGCGTTTGGACTACGAGATGCTTCGATTCTCTGTAAGGCTTTGAGAAACCGGTGGCTTGCTCGATAGCAGAATCTAAATCTGAAATTAAGTCTTCAACGGATTCAAGACCGACGGATAAACGGATTAACTCTTCTGTAACTCCTGATTTCTGCAATCCTTCCTCACTTAATTGCTGGTGAGTGGTAGAAGCGGGGTGGATAATTAACGATTTAGCATCTCCTACATTGGCTACGTGGGACCAGAGCTTTGTATGGTTAATAACCTGCCTTCCTGCTTCACGATCTCCTTTTATGCCAAAGACCACAATGGAACCATATCCATAATTTAAATATTTTTCAGCAAGAGCGTGAGTGGGATGATCCTCGAGTCCCGGATAGTTCACCCACGCTACACCTTCATGTTCATTCAAATACTCAGCGATCTCTGAAGCCTGATCGGCATGTTTTTTAATTCTTAAATGCAGAGTTTCAAGACCTTGAAGAAGTAAGAATGCATTTTGCGGACTCAAGCATGCCCCAATATCTCTGAGTAATTGGACACGCAGCTTTATTGCATAGCCGGCAGGCCCGGCATCAATTCCGAAACGAATTCCATTATAGCTCTCGTCAGGTTCAGTGAATCCCGGAAACTTTTCGTGATTCCAGTCAAAGCGGCCGCTGTCGACGACAATACCGCCGATCGTTGTTCCGTGACCGCCGATCCATTTCGTTGCAGAATGAACAACAATGTCTGCACCCCAGGCAATGGGCTTGCAAACGTAAGGAGTAGCAAATGTATTATCAATGATTAAAGGAATATGGTGATCATGAGCCACATCTGCCACCGCTTCAATATCCAATACATTTAAGCTTGGGTTCCCGATGGTTTCTGCAAAAATGGCCTTCGTTTTTTCAGTGATTGTTTTTTCAAAATCTTCCGCTCGCTGTCCATCAACAAAATGCACTTTAATGCCATAGCGGGGGAGTGTATGGACAAACAGGTTATAGGTTCCTCCATAAAGGTTAGAGGAAGCAACAATCTCATCACCAGCACTTGCTACGTTCAAGATCGCCATCGTGATCGCAGCCATTCCCGATGACGCGGCTACGGCAGCGGCTCCATCTTCGAGTAAAGCGATCCGTTGCTCCAGAGCGTCTACGGTTGGATTCATAATCCGGGAATAGATGTTTCCCGGTTCAGCAAGTGCAAATAGATCTCTTGCATGGTCTGTATCCCTAAATACATAAGATGTGGTTTGATAAATCGGCACCGCTCTTGATCCAGTGGCTGGATCGGGTTCCTGACCTCCGTGTAAAAGCTGAGTTTCTGGTCCTAAGTTATGAAAAGATAAAGTCATCGTTCATCCTCCTTGGATTTTAAAGTCTAGGAAATGAATTTCGATCAGGTCAATACATTTGAGAGAATATGAAAAAGCCCTCTTCTTATCAGAAAGAAGAGGGCGTATGAATCAGTTCCTCCTCTCATCTTTCAGATCATACGACCTGTAGGAAGTAGCACCTTTTCAAGTTTCCACTTGAAGGTTGCCGGGCGTCACAGGGCCTAGTCCCTCCGCCACTCTCGATAAGAGATGTTCCAATATTTAATTTAATTTGACTTGTTACGAATTATAAAAGGACTTTATGCTATTGTCAAACTATTTTTTCAATTTAAGAAATGTTTGAGAAAGGAATCTGTTGGGAATTGTTGTTTATCAAGATAATTGAAGGAGAGGATTAAATCATGAAAGAATATAGTGTAGTACCTAATAAAGACGTAACAGGCTGGCTTGTAAAAATTGAAGATATCGCCCCTGAAAAATTATACGATGAGCGCGATACTGCAATTGAAAAAGCGGTTGAAATTGCTGAAAACAACAAACCAAGCCGTGTGCTTATTATGGATCAGAACCACGAAGTAGAAGAAGAGCGTACATTCTAGAAAATATGAATAGTGCCCTTTTGAATAGGGGAGAAAAACAGGCTGCCGGGTATGATCGGGCAGCCTGTTTTTTAGTGAAAAATTAATGGTGTTAGAGCATTTGTTGATATTAAATAGAGGCCTATTCATTGGGGAGTTCTATATCAGGGAGCTTTTTATAGTGTTTATCTATGAATAACGTTACATTATAAAGAGAGAGGTGACGAAAATTATGGAGAAAGAATTCGATATCATTATTGTTGGTGCTAGAGCCGCCGGAGCTAGTTTAGCCATCCTCCTTGGCCGCATGGGAAAAAGAGTAGCAGTCATAGATAAAGCGAAATTTCCTAGTGACACTCTATCAACTCACCATATGTCCCATCTGCATTATTTGCGGGAGCTTGGTGTTTTGCAAGAAGTAGAAAAAACAGGGCTTAGAAAGATTACGAGAATGAGAACTTACATAGGGGAAAGTTTTGTAGAGGGGCCGAGAGCTTCTTATACACTGATCCCAAGGCGTAAACACTTGGATCAAGTATTGTTAGAAAAGGCGCTGACTTATGAAACGATCGTGATGAAAGAAGAAACCTTTGTCAGTGACCTGCTTTGGGAGGCAGGGCAGGTTACGGGGGTTTGTACAGTAAACAAGCAGGGGGAATCTGAGCAAATTACAGCGGATATTGTGGTGGGAGCCGACGGAAGAAACTCAGCGATCGCCAGATGGGTAAAGGCAGAAGAATATCATACGGAACGACCGCTTAGGCCAGTGTTCTACGGATATTACAAAGGAGTACAGCCATTGATTGAACCAGCGACTGAAATTTTTCTAAATGAAGGGAGAGTGGGCTTTCTTTTTCCGATGGAAGAGGGCATGGATTGTTTGGGTCTGGAAATCCATCCAGAGGAATTTAAAACGTTTACTGAGGATCCACAGCAAGTGTTTGAACAAACATATAGAAACTTCTACCAAATGGAGACACGCTTGAAACAAGCGGAGCTAGAAGGGAAGATGATTTTCACTCCTGGGGTTCCTAACTTTTTCAGACAATCGTTTGGGAGCGGCTGGGTCTTGCTTGGGGATGCGGCTCACAGTAAAGATCCAAGTACAGGCTTAGGAATCAATGATGCCTTTATGCAATCCTTCCTGCTTGCTGATGCGATTCAGCGTCACGATCAGGGAGAGAAATGGCAGGAGCTTATGAATCAATTCAATGAAAAGACAGATGAGCAGCTCATGCCTGGGTATCAGCTCACGTTGGACTACGTTCACTCCCTGAGAAAATGGACGACGCGAGAAAAAGCCATCTTTCAATCTATAGCTGCTAACCCTATGGTATGGAATAAAATCGTTCCGCTTCTTCCTGATTATCTTAAACAAATCTCCCCTGAACTGTATGGTGCAGCGGAAGCAGAAGCCAAAGAATTTGGGTTTGACGGCGAGTAAAAAGGAAGGGAAACCTTGGCAGTATAGCGAATAGGTAACAGGAGGTGATTTATGATGTCCTGGACCAAAGAATCAGCATTTGAGAAATTACAGGAAGTCTATACAGATAGAGTAATGCAAGATGAAAAACGACGGATTTTCCAACAGGTGTATCGGCATCTAAATGAGCATCTAAAGGATCTGGCAGTTCCAAAAGCGATAAAAGAAGAATCTCAAAAACAGTTGAAATTCTTTAAGGAATACACATTTATGCCTGGAGATAATTTATTTCAATCTATGCGTTATGTCTTCCTGCTTGCTCGAGGAGAAAGAGAGAAGAGCCAGCAGGAAACTGTGGACCATTTACAAAGAATTTATCGGTCGTTATTTCAGCCGGCCGGTTTAAAAAATCCTTATATCCCCGATTCTTTCTGGAACACTCCTTTAGGGACAGCATGTCTTGTTGCTGAAGAAGGGGTAGAAGCGGTCTATCCAATACTGGATGAAATCCTTGAAGCAGAAAAATAAAGACGACCAGAAAACCCGAACCTTTAAATATATTGGTTCGGGTTTTTTGCGGTTTGTTCTGAATGATGGTGTGCGAGTCCTTCATAGTTTAGTAGAAATTTTATTCTTCCTCTTCGTTATCCTGGTCTTCACTCTCAAGTTCATCTATTTGCTGAGACAAATCGTTGAGTCTTTGCTCCAGTAACTGAGTGAGCAGAGATTTAAAATCTAATTTATCCTCCGTCCCGGCAAATGGGGACGCTATTGCCTGAAAGGTATCGAACAGGGGAAGATTAAGATTTTCGAAGAGATTTTCTAAGTCCAGTTCAGGACTTTCTTCTTCCTTCACTTGTATATCGTTTATTTGTTCTTCTAAACTTAAATTGCTCTGAATAAGCCGAGAAATTTCTTGATCCTTTGCTGATTCCATATCGGCGTATTTCTTTTCCAGATCCTCAATTTCATTGCTGTGATGGGCAGATAGCTCCTCAATTTCCTGTTTATGTTGAGCAGTTAACTCCTCAAGTTCTTGTTCCTTGGCTGCTTTGTATAATTCGCTCCGATGCTGGCTCTCGTGAAGTTGGGCATGAAGTTTGTTTATTTCGTTTTGCATACTCTTTTCCTTTTGCTCGTAATTCTCTTTGTTTTCTGCTAACTCTTTTTTTAAGGAAATGTTTAACCTGCCCATTTCCACAAGTTCGGCGCTTTGCTGGTAATACTGAGTGTTTAACCGTTTCATTTTCACTTGTAACTCTTCATAATTCTCTCTTAAATCTTTATTCTCCTCATGCATAGACGACATCCTTTTTTGATAATCGTAGTTATCATTTTGCAGAGTAACCAGGTTTTCTTTATAGACTAATATTCTATTTTCATAAGATTGACTCCCTTTGGAAGCCGATTCCCTGGCAGAGGTTAAATCCTCTGCTAGTCGGTTATTTTCTTCCTTTAAATTCTCGTTTTCATCCTTAAGTTTTTCTAATAGAGCATAATGAAAGTTCTCTTGATAATCTTTGACCTGTTTCTTATATTTATCTAGCTCGGCTTTAAAATAAATGATTCTTTGCTGAAGCTGGATTTGATCCAAGGGAAAACTCCTTTCTGTAACTTAATAGTAAATGATAGGTAGTTCCTTCCCACTATTTATATGAGCGTGCGCCCAGGATGGTTCCTTCTGCTTGCCTGCCAGAAAAAAAGACACTATTCCTTTAGCATGTGAATAATGTCTTCAAACTCTTGATGATTCTGTTCAATGACTGCCTGAAGGGCGGCATCTACCTCCTTCGTCAGTGGGGGATTTTGAACGGCTTCTTTAGTTGCGGTTTTTTTGTTTAAATTCGACAGAAGATAAAAAATAATTAATTGAATCGTCTTATGATCGAGAAACATAAAGCTGCTGTTCGTATCTTTTTTGTGACCATGCAAGTCCTCGAGTAGACCTTTCAAATAATGACTCATCAACTTCTTTAATAGCAGTTCTTCTTCAGCATTATAATTGCTCATTTGTCCCACCCTCTCCATCGGGAGTATTCCCATTGAGGTTCACTTGATTAATGGCTGTTATGCCCTCCTTGCATTCATCGCAGTAGCTAAACCCAAGAAGACCGCCTGCATAAGATTTTTCGGGTGTCCATTTCAACTGGAAATTAGAAAAACTTAGCGTCTCATTCGGTTGAATGACTTTTCGGGTCAGCGGCTGCAGCCAGAACTCTTCTTTATCCTTGGGATCGTTTAAGCGTTCCCACGCTCCGGCAATGTTCATTTTGTGTTTCGAGTTTTTATAAACGTATTTGCCGGAAAAGTGAAAAGGTGAATCGGGAGTGGTTTTAATGCAGATATATGGATTCGTAAGAGGGAGTTTTCCGAGATTTAAAATATGATACGAGCCCATGCATAAGCTTTCCTGACCGGCACTATGTGAGATATTCAGTGAATATGTAAAGTAGCTGATGTAGTGAATGTTTTTTTTCTGTTTGATTACGGATAACTGTTCTTTGATTTGAGCGAAGGAAGAAGAGTTATCCTTTTGAAGTTGTATCAGCTTTTGTAAGAGATCAGATTGATTCATGGATGGGTCACCTCCAAAAAAAATAAAGAGAGGATTTAATTTCCTCTCTTTATTCCTATGAAACATTCCCGTTCGTTAGTACATCAGCCGGCTGTAGTCGGAAAGATAACAGGGCATTGTGGCGGGATAGTTGGAGCAGGACATGGCGGAATAGGCAGCATGTCGCGAGGCGTACAGAAGTCAGCAGTGATTTCAAGAGTTACATCAAAAGTAGACTGAATGCTTTGGCAAAGACGAACAGTTACAGTAATATCAGTAAGCATGTCGACGTCAGTTCCTGCTGTTACACAGTCTGCAGTACAAACGAAGCAGTCTAATTCAGTATAGCTTACAGAAACGTCAGTTCCTGTTGGAGCACAAAGGATAACTTGCTCACAGCGAGTAAACAAAGCGCTTCCTACTTCTACAGTTCCTCCACCCATTGCTGGTACTAAGTCAACCGAGATAGTAACGTTGAAGTTTTTACGGATGTTAACTAACTGAAGAGTCACTAGTGCTCCGTCGATGACGAATTCTTGATCGATTCGATCCAAAATTACGATTGGAGGTACTCCATCTACTGCTAAAGATGCTGGAGTTACAGCACAGGATACTGTGCTTAAGTCAATATCAGTACACTCCAATAGGTCGCCGGTAGGGCCAACCGGTAAATCCAAATCTGCCAAAGTCAAATCAAACGATGCCTCATTCACAATCCAGTCATAAACTTTCTCTGTGTTAATACAAAGAAGTTCCTGACCTCCATTTAAATTTTCCGCTTGCATAATATGCAAACACCTCCGAAAAAATTATTGTTCTTTCATTCGTAGAATATGAATTCCGTGTACCCGAGGTATAGTGAATCAGCGGAGTTTTGAACATCTTTCTAAAGTTGTACGATTTACCTAGTAAGAAATGGAAATGAAATTAACTTCTTCAGCCCGCATAGTTATAAATTAGAATTCAATTTATCCGTGATTCCCTATACGGACAGTTGTCACGTCTCAAGGGTTACTCAATAGTATATTAATGTGCTGAAAAAGGGTGAAGGTGTGATGGATCGATATCAGTTATACAGCACTGCAGAAATTGAAGAGTTAAAGCGAAAGCTTCATTTGTATAAGAAAACGGTTGCCGCGTGGAAATCAGGTGAAGCTGTCGAAGATTCTCTTCAAACCAAACGGGAGCTTTACCAGATCACAACAAAATTATTATCATTAGAAGGAGTTATGCAGAGAATGGAAGAAAGAGAAGATCAGCAATTATCAGAATATGAGCGTAAAGTAGAAAATATGACCTCAAGGATGGAAGACTTTCGAAATTCAGTCAGTCATTTGAAACAGGATATGAACATGATTAAAGATAAAGTTGCAAATATCCCCTTTCAGGAACTTCTTTATAAAATGGATCAAATGATTGATACACAGCACAATTCTATAGAAGAAAACAAGGATGAAATTGATCAATTAAAGTCTCAAATTTACCAAATGAGAAGAGAAATGGAGAGAGAAAAAGAAAAGCTTGAGGAGACCTATGGATCTCAACAGCACAATTCTATAGAAGAAACCAAGGATGAAATTGATCGATTAAAGTCTCAAATTTACCAAATGAGAAGAGAAATGGAGAGAGAAAAAGAAAAGCTTGAGGAGACCTATGGATCTCAACAGCACAATTCTATAGAAGAAACCAAGGATGAAATTGATCGATTAAAGTCTCAAATTTACCAAATGAGAAGAGAAATGGAGAGAGAAAAAGAAAAGCTTGAGGAGACCTATGGATCTCAACAGCACAATTCTATAGAAGAAACCAAGGATGAAATTGATCGATTAAAGTCTCAAATTTACCAAATGAGAAGAGAAATGGAAAGGGAAAAAGAAAAGCTTGAGGAGACCTATGAATCTCAACAGCAGACTTCTCAGCAATCGTATGCTCCTAAGAGGAGATCAGAATACAAGCAGTTGCAAAACATGCTTCAAAGTTCGAGACATATTGAAGCTGCTCCTCAAGAAAAAAAAAATAATTCCATGAACTGGCAGAATTTTAATCAGTACCAGCATCCGCAGAGTCATACTCAAGACCCGTATGGGAGGCAGGTAAGGGCGCCGCATGATAGAAGAAGGAACACTTCAGTATCGAGTGATAGAAATAAAACAACCGCTCCATTTTCTCCACTGGAGTTAAACAAAAATATTGTGATTTCGAATTCAAACAGAAACAACGGAAAAAAAAATTCTAAAATACCATCTTCAAAGAACAAGGAAAACAAAAGTAAAGATCAATCAGAAGCGGATGAAAAAAAGAGTCCCTTGTTAGAGAAGAATGAAACAGTAAGTGCTCAAAGTAATTTCAGTGAAAAGACCGTGGAACAAGCAGCGGTGCAAGACAAAGCGGTGGTGCAAGATAAAGCAGCGGTGCAAGACAAAGCAGCGGTGCAGGATAAAGCAGCGGTGCAAGACAAAGCAGCGGTGCAGGATAAAGCAGTGGTGCAAGACAAAGCAGCGGTGCAGGATAAAGCAGTGATGCAGGACAAAGCAGTGGTGCAAGACAAAGCAGTCGTTTCAGACAAAAAGGAGATACCTCCACAGATCCAAGAACGAACCAAAGCGGCAGTTATCTCGGAGTCAGAAACTGCCGCTGATTTATTATCGGACAAAAAGGAAAGTAAAACCCCTGTTAAACAAGAGACTAAAAAGAAATTAGAATATCCCAAAGAACCTACCGCAGCTCAAAAAAGCAACAAAGAAAAAAAGCCTGCTCAAAAATTGGAAAAGAAAACAGAGGAAAATTCACAGTCAGACACTAAGACGAACTCTCCCTCATTTTTTTCTTTATTTCAGAAGAAACAATAGGTTGGAATTAAGAAGAATGGTTATACCTGAAACGATATATGATGAAATGGTTCGTCAATGTCACCTGAATCTACCCTATGAGGCTTGTGGTCTGCTTTCTGGAAACGAGCAAACGGTCCGATCTTTATGGATACTGCAAAATGAACTGAAATCGGATCGCCGGTTTTTTGTCAGTAAGATGGCAGTGGAGGAAACTCTGCTTAAGGTGCAGAACAAAGGGGAGAGGGTACTGGTTATCTATCATTCTCACCCGACCACAGCGCCTATCCCTTCCTATTCGGATCGGAAGAATCACCCTGATGATGAGATTATGATGATGATTGTGTCTTTTAAAACACATCCACCGATTGTAAAAGGCTACCAGCTGCAGTCTAATAGTTACTTAGAACGCCCTATTTTTATCGACCCCTTATGATAGCCCTATCCTTTATCTAGTTTCTGCTTATAATAATAGAAATCACATAAAGGAGGGGTGGGTTTTGAAGAAAAGAATTACCACAAAACAGCCCAATAAACATGTCGTTCCTTCGAGGGAACCAATTGTAATTGATTCCTCGTCTATAAAAAAAGTACCTCTAAGAAGAGGCGGTTGCTGCGGGAAATCACGAACACGCTAACGTTTAGGCAGATGCGAACAGTCCTCCGATGACAAACATTTGTCTGGAACTTACTGAAATAATAATCAATATATTTATTTAACTCCTTTCGTGTCTAAAAGGAGTTTATTATTGTTTGCAGGATGTGGCTGGCACATAAACTAGCTGGGTTAGTGAAGGAGTATGGGCAAGCAGGTAAGAGCAGTTTCCACTGATATCGAAGGTATGAACTCAGGAGTCTTTATTTATGATGATAAAGCTCACCAGAACCACATTATTAAGGGTTCGGGTGAGCTTTCTTTGCCTGGACAGGCTTTATTTCTTCAATTGGTAAAAAGTGCGTATTTGTCCTGCAATTCCCTGAAACCGCTGGTCATGATCCAAATTGGAAATCATTCCTCTAATGATAGCTGGTCGGGGTTCCATTTTTTGGATTTCATCTAATAATACGGTAAGTGTAACCTCCAGGTCTCCTTCTGCGTGCTGTTTAAGGCTTTCCAAAGTAGTGATTATCTCATCAAGTTCATAATTGTAAAATTCTTTAGGGATAATATCTCTCATGAATTCCTCGGTTATGACTGGCTGGTCATTACTCTTTCGAAAACCTTCAACAATGAAATCTGTACTTCTTAACAGAGCATGACAGACCTCTTCTAAATCTAAATCAGCATTTTCGATAATGATGAGGTCAAGGAAGCTTTTAAATATTCCCTGCATGAGCAGACTTACTTCCCAAAGTACAGAATCGATATCCTCCCCGTAAAGAGCCAGAAGGTGACGTTTATAAAATAAGTAAGAGTTGAACCTCATCTGCTGAAGAAATCCTTCAATATTTTCATTAAAAGGAATCGCCTGTTCGCGGATTTGCATAATAATAAATTCTCTATGGTCTGCTATTTCCTGAAAAGTAACTAACAGCTGGCGGATAAACTTCGTTCTAGGTTCTAAATCCAGCGACTGAATTTCATCGGTTTTTTGTTGAATCCTCCTTGAGTAATAGTTGAATATCTCAAGGAGCAGCGCATCCTTAGATTTAAAATGCAGATAAAATGCACCTTTGGAAATGCTGCATTCATTTGCAATCTCCTGGACCGAAGTGGAACTGAATCCTTTTTTAGCAAACAGCTTTATAGAATGTTCAATAATTTTTATCGACTTTTCTTCCATAGTTCATAAAGCTCCTTATTTAGTCATGATCAAAACGTTACCTCTTGACTATTGACCGGGTAGTCATTTATATTATAGATGGTTATGACTAAGTGGTCAACAAAAGGAGTGGAACGATAAGTGAAGGGAATTATTAATTTTTCAATGAATAATAAATTTGCGATTTGGTTAATGACGATCATCATTACCATTGCAGGTTTATATGCAGGTTTAAACATGAAGCTAGAAACCATACCTAATATTGAGCCGCCGATTATTACGGTACAAACGGTATATCCTGGGGCAACTCCGGCTGAAGTAGCCGATCAGATCTCCGAACCCCTTGAAAAGCAAGTGAGTAATTTAAGCGGGATGAAAACGGTAAGTTCTACTTCTTACCAGAATGCTTCCTCACTTCAGCTAGAATATAGTTTTGATAAAGATTTGGACAAGGCCGAACAGGAATTAAAGGATGCGGTTAGTAAAGTCGATTTACCCGATGAGGCACAAGATCCTTCGGTGACGCGTTTGAACTTTAATGCTTTTCCGGTTATTAGTTTTAGTGCGGTGAACAGTGATCAGTCTCTTGAAGAACTTACTGCCACGGTACAAGACAAGATTGTACCGGAAATTGAAGGGTTAGATGGAGTAGCAGACGTTCAGGTTTCCGGACAGCAGGTTCAGGAAGTCCAAATGAATTATAAAGAAGATAAGTTGAAAGAACTTGGAATGGACGCTGATACGGTCACGAATTTAATCAAAGGATCAGATGTTCGGTTTCCATTAGGGCTCTATACGTTTAAAGACAGCCAGAAATCTGTCGTAGTGAACGGCAATGTTTCATCTGTAGATGAACTTAAAAACTTAGAAATTCCAGCTGTTCCTTCAGGTTCCTCTCAGGGAGGGCAGACAGGCTCTTCTGCACAAGGAACACCAGCAGGGCAAGGAGAAGGAGTTCCAGGCAGCTCTCAAGGTGCTGCAGGACAAACATCTCCGCAGGCACAATCTTCAAATGGAGCTTCCCAGCAAGCTTCCGCGCAGATCCCGACTGTACAGTTGAAGGATATTGCAGATATTAAAATGGTAGGTAAGAGTGAATCCATTTCACGCACGAACGGTAAAGATTCCATTTCTATACAAGTCGTAAAATCTCAAGAAGCAAATACGGTCGATGTTGTAAATTTAGTAAAAGAAAAAACTAAAGAATTTGAAGATGATATGGATGGCGTGAATTTCGTTTATTCGTTTGACCAGGGAGAGCCGATTGAACAATCGGTCAGTACCATGCTGAATAAAGCATTATTCGGCGGGTTATTTGCAGTTGTCGTCATTCTCTTATTCTTGCGTAACTTCAAGACGACCATTATTTCAATTATTTCGATACCTCTTTCCTTATTAATAGCTGTTTTGCTATTGAAGCAAATGGATATCACGTTAAACATTATGACGCTTGGTGCTATGACAGTGGCGATTGGCCGGGTTGTCGATGATTCCATTGTAGTGGTAGAGAATATATATAGGCGAATGGCTTTACCGGAAGAGAAACTTCGCGGGAAAGAATTAGTTCGATCGGCAACCCATGAGATGTTTAAGCCAATTCTTTCTTCCACAATCGTGACGATTGCAGTATTCCTTCCACTAGGACTCGTGCAGGGTACGGTTGGACAACTATTTTTACCTTTTGCATTAACTGTAGTATTCGCGCTGCTTGCTTCGTTACTTGTGGCGATTACGATTGTTCCTATGCTTTCACATTCCTTGCTTAAGAAATCACCAGCAAAAGAAGGGAAGCACGAAGGACCTGGGCGAATGGCACGTGGCTACAGGAAGTTCTTAAATGGCGTATTAAATCATAAAATAATTTCCTCCATTATTGCGATTGGAGTGTTAGCGGGAAGTATTGCTCTTCTTCCGCTGGTGGGAACAAGCTTCTTATCCAGTCAGGAACAAAAGATGGTCGTGGCAACTTATAATCCTGAACCGGGTCAGACGGAAAGTGATGTAGAAGATATTGCCGTTAAAGCTCAAGATCTTTTAGCCGGGAGAAATGGAGTAGATACGATTCAGTACTCCGTAGGCGGAGAAAATCCGATGAGTCCTGGAGCATCGAATCAAGCGGTCTTCTACGTAGAATATCAAGATGATACGGAAAATTTCTCTGATGAGTCTCAAGAAGTTCTTGATGAATTGAATAAAGAAACCGATAAAGGCGAATGGGTATCACAGGATTTCTCTTCTTCAGGATCAAGCAGTGATTTAGAAATGCTAGTGTACGGAGAAAATACGGATGAAATTAAACCGGTTGTGAAAGATGTTGAAGCGATGTTGTCCAAACAGGACCACTTGAGAAACATTGATTCCAGTCTTTCGGAATCCTACGATGAATACACGTTAATTCCAGATCAGGAGAAGTTAAGTGAGCTTGGTTTGACCGCTTCACAAGTCGGTATGGAGTTAAATACAAACAAGCAGCGTCCTGTAGTGACCACCATCCAAAAAGATGGCGAAGACGTAAACGTGTATTTAGAAGTACAGAAGGAGAACTATGAAAGTATTGATGATTTAACGGATAAAGAACTGCAGTCCCCAACCGGGAAATCCGTTCCGATCAGTGATGTAGTCAAAGTAAAGGAAGGCAGTACGGAAGATACCATTACTCGTAAGGATGACCGTGTATATGCAAGTGTCAGCGCGGAAGTTACCATCGATGATGTAGGATCTGTCTCCCAAACTGTTAAGGATAAAATGGATGATATCGATAAACCATCTGGTGTAGATATTACCATGGGCGGAGTAACTGAAGATATTCAGGAGTCCTTTACGCAATTAGGACTCGCTATGCTTGCTGCGATTGCGATCGTTTATTTAGTTCTCGTGATTTTCTTCGGCGGTGGTTTGGCTCCGCTTTCGATCCTATTTGCACTGCCGTTTACAATTATAGGAGCTGTATTAGGTTTATTAGTAAGTGGTGAAACCTTAAGCATCTCAGCTATGATCGGCGCCCTTATGCTAATAGGAATCGTCGTAACGAATGCGATTGTCTTAATTGACCGAGTCATTAACAAAGAGAAGGAAGGCTTTACTACCAGAGAAGCTCTTCTGGATGCAGGCATGACTCGTATGCGTCCGATCCTTATGACTGCCCTTGCTACGATTGGAGCCTTGCTGCCACTTGCTTTAGGCTTCGAAGGCGGATCAATTATTAGTAAAGGTCTTGGTGTAACAGTCATTGGCGGGTTAGCAAGTTCTACATTGCTTACCTTGCTGATTGTACCGCTCGTCTATGAAATGTTAACAAAGTTCCGCAGAAAAAAACCTGCAGAATAAAGGATGGAAACACATGAGCACTTGCTGCTCATGTGTTTTTTTGTATAAGTTTCTCTATAATCGTCGAGCGATTCCCATTGAAAAATAGATAAGAGAAACGGAAATTTATGTTACTATAACTTTACGATGATTAATAGGTTATTTAATGGTGAATAGATTAATAAGCGAAGATTTTTCAAAGATAGAAATGATGATTAGCTTTTTGAAATCATTTAATAGGTTGAATAATAGAGAGGCAGGTGGAAGCGGTGAATTCATATTCCGTTACCATTATAGGGGCAGGACTGACAGGAATTAGTGCGGCAAGAAAATTGCAAGAACAAGGGGTTACCGATTTTATCGTTGTCGATAAAGGGAAAAGTGTCGGAGGCCGTTTAGCAACGAGAAGAGTGGGAGATGGAAAAGCCGATCATGGAGCTCAATTCTTTACAGCTCGCACAGAAGAATTGAAAACTGAAGTCGATCATTGGCTCTCCAATGGCTGGATAAAACAATGGTTTGGAGAAAAGTATCCTCGCTACACTTCTGTAAATGGAATGAACCAATTTGCTAAAGAGCTTGCTGAAGGTCTGCCTGTTTCACTGCAGACAAAGGTGAATAAAATAAATGAAGATGCTAAAGGAATGATTCTTGTAGACAGCATTGGGAATGTGTGGAGAAGTGAACGTGTCCTCATTACCATTCCTGTACCTCAAGTAATTGAGCTGCTTAAAAATAGTGAAGTATCGATTAGTCATGGTGCGGTAAAGCTGCTAAAGTCCATCACCTTTACTTCTACTTATGTAGGGATCTTTGAATTTGAAAACTCAACGCAGCTTCCTGACAACGGTCACATTCATGAGGAGCTTCCAGATGGAGTGGAACGTATTGTCGATCACAAGAAAAAGGGGATCTCAGAGGCTACCATCGTTTGTGTGTATATGACCGGAGACTGGTCCCGCCGACATTTCGGGGAAGATTACGTGATGTCTTTAATTAAAGAAAAAGCAGGGAAATACTTAGATTGGGCTGATCTTAAATCGGAACAGCTTAAAAAATGGCGGTATGCTCAGGCGAATCAAACAGTCAACGAGCCTTATGTGGACTTGAATGATAATGGAAGGTTTATTGTTGCGGGAGATCCCTTTTTAAGAGAAGATGACACCGCCAAACGAACAAGATTTGAAAGTGCTTATTTGTCCGGTAATGATGCGGGGGATTATTTAATCAAATTGTAAGATTGGGTAATTTCCTATTTCTTTAAAAAGGAGCAGCCAGGAATGGGACTGCTTAAAATAAAAAAGCCGCATTCTCTTGATAGAATAGAGGATGTGGCTTTTTTTATTTTAAGCGCTCTGCCTGTACTTTTTTCTCTTTTTAAACTGCAGCCTATGATATTTCCCGCCCCACTAAATTCTAAAGGTCATAACGGAAATAGTGAGGATTACAGCAACGAGCTTTAATAAGACCAACCGGTCCGGCAAGCTGGGAAATTAGGAAAGTTCTGTTATCCGCTCGCCTTAACTTTATAATTTTCATATTTTCTTAATCGTTTCATTCGAGTAAAGGTGTAAACGACGAGCCCTGCCCAAATGAAAGCAAAGGATACAGCGTGGACGGCTGTAAATGATTCATCATACAGGAACACTCCTAAAGCCAGCATGATGGTGGGAGCAAAATATTGTAAAAAACCAACCATCGATAAAGGAATCCGTTTCGCCCCTGCTGAAAAAAGGAGCAGAGGGATGGCTGTAACAATTCCCGCGCCAAACACTAGCAAAGAAGTTAAGGACAACCAATTTACTTGGTTGAAGCTCCCGCTTTGCTGTGTAAACAAATAGATCAAAGCAATAGGAGCGACCACAAGAGTTTCTGCTGTCAGGCTGAACATGGCATTAAGCGGTACAAGTTTTTTAACTAAACCATAGGTCCCAAAGCTAAACGCCAGTAATAAAGCAATCCAAGGAACGGAGCCAAAATGAATGGTCATGTAGAGTACTCCAATGCCGGCCAGTAAGAAAGCAAGCCACTGCGTTCTCGAGAACGTCTCTTTAAGCACCACCATCCCAAGCAGGATGCTGACAAGCGGATTAATGTAATATCCTAAGCTCGCCTCAATCACGTGTCCGGTATTGACAGCCCATATGTAGGTAAACCAATTGAGACTGATCGTAAGTGACGCCAAAATGACTCCAAGGAGACTCTTTTTGTTATTCCAAATGGCTTTACATTCTAAAATAAAAGCTCCCCACTTATTTAAAATAAGAATAACCGCAATCATAAATACACAAGACCAAATAATACGATGAGCCAGTATTTCGAAAGCAGGAATTTCTTCAATCAGCTTCCAGTAAATCGGTAAAAATCCCCATAAAATATAAGCGGCAGCTGTATAAATCATCCCAAGCTTTTGTTCATTATCCATACACACATGTCCTTTCCTGAAGTTGGAATCTTAATACATTCTAATCCAGGAAGCCCCAAAAAGAAAAGAAAATGGTTCACTCTAAAGCGGAGGCGACTGTTCAGCTCCGACAAGCATAAGGCAAGCGGCGGAGTGGATGGCCCTTAATCCACGGAGGCGATTGACTTATGACCTCGAGGAGCTAGGAGCCGCAGCTGGAAGACTCTAAAGCGGAGGCGACTGATCAGCTCCGACAAGCATATACCTGTCAGTAATTTGCTGCTCATTTAGGAAAACTCGCGGTCAAATGTAAATTACCCGCCGACCAAAATTCTAAGAGCAGTTAAATAGAGACTGGGACAAAAGGGAAGAAGAATCAAGGGAAGGACAGGGGCTTCATCCGAATGAGCGATCCGGAAATACACTCCGCTTTTTGCGGGCGGATGGTGTGCCTCCTCGTGCTTTCGCACTGCGGGGTCAAACCTATGTCTTCCTCCCGCAGAAGTCTCCGTGTATTTCCTGCGGGCTGGTATGTTTCTATTTCTCATTCGCTTAAATTATTGTTCATCAGAGGAAAAAGCCTGATAAAGAAAAACTCCAAGAAATTCTGCATCATGAAGGGCATGAAAAAACCCGCACGATGGAGGAGTGTTAATCCCTTCACCGTTCGGGTTTAATAATGGCTAACAGACTTATGTCCCACACTCAGGATTTTACGGTTGGTCACTGGATGGTTCGTGGGTTTGTTCTGTTTCAGTGGGGACAAAATCGACGTCCTTTGTATCACTTAAAGCGATTTTCAACAAAGGCTGTTTGGCTGGACCTTCCATGACTGCTCCGTCATAGGAAAATCTTGATCCGTGACAAGGACAATCCCAAGTGTGTTCTGCACTGTTCCATTCTACTTCACAGCCCATATGAGTACAGGTAGTATCGAGGACATGCAGTCTGCCTTCCTCATCTTTATAGGCACCTGCGCGTTCACCTCGCCATTGAATAATTCCGCCTTCTCCTTTTTTGAGAGATTCCGGCCGATTTCCAACCAGCTCAAGCTTCCCTTCAACTAAGTGAGCGGATACATCAAAATTCTGTGCTAGGAATTGCTTAATGCTTGGGTCTGCTTTAAAACGCGCTGGTTTGAAAACCTCATGAAAGAGCGATTTTTCTCCCATAATATAATCGTGGTTCAGCTGAGCGGCTAAAGTTCCGTTCGTCATTCCCCATTTTCTGTAGCCGGTGGCAATGAATACACGGTCATTCTTTCTAGTGATCGGTCCGATATAGGGGACTTTATCTAAAGTAGTTAAATCTTGGGCCGACCAGTGAAAGAGAACATTTTTCACGCCGAAGGTTTCTGCGGCAAATTCTTCTAAAGCTCGGTAATGGAAGCGGGTATCTCTTCCTTCTCCGGTGGGATGGTTTTCTCCTCCTATTAAAAGAACAGTCCTGCCTTCATGTTCAGCGGTTCTGATCGATCGTTTGGGTTCGTCAATGGATAAATACATGCCATCTGGAGCGGGTCTTTCCGGTTCAATGGCAAGTAAGTAGGAACGTTCAGCATGCATGCGGCTGAAGTAGAACCCTTTGCCATCATAGAAAGGGAAGTGGGTGCATGAGACGAGCTGATCGCAGGTAACTGTAGCGCCGCGGTTCGTTGTTACAAGGAGCTGTTCTCCTTCTTTGACCTTTAAAGCTTCGGTCCCTTCATAGATTTTTCCACCTAATCGAGTGATTTCGTTTACGAGAGCAGTTAAGTATTTAATGGGATGAAATCTTGCTTGGTGGGACATCATTAACGCTTTGGAAATGTCTTGGTTAAATGGGAGAGTATCTACTAGGTCTCCGGGAATTCCTAAGGTCTGGTAGGCTTGATATTCTTTTTCAAGCTTTTGGGCGCCTTCCTTCGTTTCGGAATACAGATATGCGTCCTCTTTCGTCCAATTGCAGTCTATTTCTAAATCATGGATCAGCCTTTCTATGAGGGTATGGGCATGGAGTTGGGCTTGATAGTATAACGTAGCTTTCTCCAAACCGAAATGGTGAACTAATTCCTCGTAAATAAGACCGTGCTGAGCTGTGACTTTAGCTGTGGTATGTCCGGTAGTTCCGTTAAGTAATTGATCTGATTCCAGAAGGATAACTTTCTTTCCTGATTTAGCTAATAAATAAGCGGTAGTAATTCCTGTGATTCCGCCTCCGACAATTAATACCTCTGTGTGTTCAGCTTTATCCAATGCTGGAAAATCAGGGAGGTCGGCATCTTTTCTCCACATCGGTTCCGGCTGAGTCCAGTCTTGTTTCTTATCCATAACTTTCCTCCTCTAAGGATGCTTTGCTCTCAGTTTGTCCTACCCTTTCTTTTTCATGTACGGAAGAGTGCAAATTAACAATAGAGGATTTGTGTAGTATACTCTTAGGTATGAACTAGCGTTTAAAGGGGAGACGACAAGGGGTGGAAGTATTTGTAGCAAGACAGCCCATTTTAAAATTAAATGAACAAGTTTACGGCTTTGAGCTTTTGTATAGGAGCAGTCAATATAATAAGTTTACTTACATAGATGCTAATCGAGCGACATCTGAAGTGTTGCTGAATAGCTTTGTTACGATTGGTTTGGATAAATTGTCTCAAAACCGTCCTTGTTTTATTAATTTTACAGAAGAACTGCTCTTGAAAAAGATTCCGGAGTATTTTAACCCTGAAAAATTGATTGTAGAAATATTAGAGGATGTTTCCTGGACACTGGATTTAATTCGAGTTTGCAGGGAGCTGAAACAAAAAGGTTTTCTTATTGCCCTGGATGATGTAGTCAGTGTGGCCCAGACAGAAGTAGTAGAGCTGTTAAATTATGTGGATATTATTAAAGTGGATATTCAGATTGCTCTTCCCCGGGACCGGGCGGAAATTATCCAAATGGCTAAAGCAAGAGGCATCACTTTGCTTGCCGAGAAGGTAGAGACTAGAGAAGAGCACCAGCAGTGTGTGAAGGAAGGATTTGAATTATTCCAGGGGTACTTCTACAGC
Organism: Halobacillus rhizosphaerae; assembly: GCF_046719735.1. Lineage (NCBI taxonomy): Bacteria > Bacillati > Bacillota > Bacilli > Caryophanales > Bacillaceae > Halobacillus > Halobacillus rhizosphaerae. Next base: position 78,338 of record NZ_JAUTWQ010000012.1, on the reverse strand, counting down.
AAACCTGAAGTGTTTTCTGCGATTGATTTACCCTTAATCAGCTCTAGTTACTTTCACCTTATTAAAGAGTTATCCGTTCCGAGTGAACAGATTAATTTGAATAAAGTGACAGAGTTATTTGAGCAGGATTTAGCACTGACCTACAAATTATTAAGATTAGTTAATACCTCTATCTATCAGCTGTCAGTGCCGATTCATTCCATCAAACAGGCAGTGATGCTACTGGGTACGGAGACTCTTAAAAAATGGTTGTACGTATTGTCGATTGAACAGTCGAATCCACATTTACCTACTGGCTCTGAACATATTTGGAAGCTTAGTTTGCAGCGGGCAAAAATGTGCGAACAAGTGGCGATTAAGATGGGAATGGAGCGAAAAGCGGATGGATATTTTCTAATCGGGTTTATTTCGCTGATTGATGTCATTACTAAACGATCCATTAAAGAGTTAAGTGAAATGCTGCCGCTTGATAAAGAAATTAAACAAGCACTGAATTTTACAAATAATAGTTATCGAACAGTCCTGGATCTTGTGATTGCGATGGAACGTGCCGATTTTGACTGGCTTGAGAATAAAATGAACAGTGAATTGATTACCTTCAATGAATTGTTTGAAATATACGGACAGGCGATCTCCTGGACGGATCATCTTTATTCTGAAGTTTTCTTTTCGAATGAGGACAGTATGGACAATAGGAACGAACTCTGATAAACTTACTTTTGGTTTTGCTTGCATAGGTGCAAGCAAATTTTTTAGTTAAAACATTACCTAGGTAATGAATAGAAGGAGAAGAGTCGAATGCTTTTTCACCGAATACAACAGCTTTCTAGAGATGTGAACCAATACTTAAATCATGCATTGAAGGATGAAGATATTTATATGTCGCACTGGGCAGTCATCTTTCAGCTGAAACAATTTGGTCCTATGACTCAGACAGAATTGAAAGAGCGATTAAATATTGAAGCCCCGCCGCTTTCTAGAACCTTGAAACGACTGGAAGAGATGGAATACGTGCAGAAATGGACGAGCCAAGATCATCGTACCAATGACCTGCAATTATCTGCCAAAGGGGAAAGCTATTATCCAGGCTGGGAAAAGAAGATCAAGTCTGCTGAGAACAGGGTGTTGAGTCAGCTCGGTGAACAGGGAGAGGCGGAGCTTGAACAGAAGCTGATCGCCATATCTTCCATGATGAATGGTAAAGGAGGGCAGTCATGAGGCCTAAACAAAAACTGTGGACGAAAAACTTTGTCAATGTGTGTATGAGCAATTTCTTCGTCTTCTTAATTTTCTATCTTATGTTTGTTACGCTGCCTATTTATACGATTGATCAATTACATGTCAAAGAAGGACAGGCAGGGTTAATCATTTCAATTTTTTTACTGGCGGCGATATTAATCAGGCCGTTTACGGGGCAGTGGGTGGATACTATTGGCCGGAAGCCGATCGTCATTCTGGCTTTATCCATCTTTCTAGTCAGTTCGCTGCTCTATTTATTCGTGGAATCGTTCCCTTATTTATTAGTCATTCGTTTTCTCCAGGGGATCGGATTCGGTATGGCGACCACAGTAGTGGGGGCGCTTGCTTCGGATGTGGTACCTAATCAGAGAAAAGGAGAGGGAATGGGATATTTTGCGATGTCGATGAACTTTGCCATGGTGATCGGACCCTTTCTTGGATTAACTATTGTACAAACGTTTGATTATCAAATCATGTTTGTCATTTGTGTGGTATTTGCCGCGGTGGCGTTTGGATCAGGTCTCTTCATCCGTGTTCCCCTTGCAGCAAGTTCAGAAGTTAAGAAGCGCAGAATTGTTCCGAAAGCAGATGGGTTGATCGAACGACCTGTTCTTCCTATTGCGCTGACAGGTGCTTTCATGGCGTTAACGTATGCGGGGGTGCTATCGTTCGTATCGGTATACGCCAAGCAATTAGGATTAGAAACAGCAGCCACCTACTTCTTTGTAGTCTATGCCGTCGTGTTACTAATTTCTCGACCATTTACAGGAAAGTGGTTTGATCAATATGGAGAGAACATCATAGTGATTCCTTCCATTATTATCTTTAGTGCAGGTCTGCTCTTATTGAGCTTGGCACACTCTTCGATCCTTCTATTAATTGCCGGCGGCTGTATCGGCCTCGGATGGGGAACGATCGTGCCGAGTTTCCAGACGATCGCCTTGAAAAAAGTTCCCGAGCGTGCGGGCGCTGCCACGGCCACTTTCTTTTCAGTTTTTGATACAGGGATTGGAACAGGCTCCTTTATCGTAGGAGCCGCCGCAACCAAAATTGGTTTTTCCTCTTTATACTTTAATAGTTCCTTTATTGTGCTAGGTACAGTCCTGCTTTATATGCTGCTTCATGGCAGGCAAAGTCAAAAACAATGGGCAATGGAATTAAATTATGACAGCTAGAGGAGGGAGGAATTCCTCCTTCTTTTATTGAAAGAATAGAAAGCGCTTACAATTAAAGGGAGTAGCGCATATAGTAATAAAAGAAAGAAATGAGGAGGATGAAAACATGAACGAAGAGAAAAAACGTATGGAGACCGCCATGATTCACGAGGGGTTTCATTCTAAAGACCATATGGGAAGTTTGACTACACCTATCTTTCAAACGTCCACCTTCTCCTTTGATACAGCAGCACAGGGAGCTCGAAGGTTTGCTGGAGAAGAGGAAGGTTACATATATTCAAGGTTAGGTAATCCGACCGTCCGTGTGCTTGAGGACCGAATCGCAGCACTGGAAGGTGGAGAAAGCGGCCTTGCATTTGCTTCGGGGATGGCGGCAATTTCTGCTGTTCTCATTGCCTTAACCAAATCTGGCGACCATATCCTTTGTTCTAATGGACTGTATGGCTGTACCTTTGGGCTATTAAAAATGCTCGAAGAAAAGTCTAAGATTTCATACGGCTTCAGTACTATGGAGGATGAGGAATCGCTAAGGAAGGCTATCCGGGAAAATACGACATGTATTTTCATTGAAACGCCGATTAACCCAACGATGAGAGTGATTAACTTGGAAATGGTGTCGCGGGTAGCAAAAGAATATAACGTGCCGGTGGTCGTTGATAACACGTTTTCTACACCTTACTTGCAGCAGCCGCTGGCACATGGGTGCGATGTTGTTGTGCACAGTGCTACCAAATACATTGGCGGACACGGGGATGTTATTGCGGGGCTTGTGGTGGGAAAGGAAACGTTTATCAAATCTCTTGCCATGAGTACTCAGAAAGACATTGGCGGCATATTGTCTCCTTTTGACGCCTGGCTGTTAGTGAGAGGCTTGAAAACGCTCCATGTCCGTCTTGATCGGCATTGTTCCAATGCGCTTAAAATTGCGGAGAAATTGGAGAGTCATCCGTTTATAAACCACGTCTATTTTCCAGGTAGTCAGAAGCACCCTGATTATTCACTCATTCATAAACAAATGAGGCAGGGAGGAGGCGTCCTGTCCTTTGAAATTGTTGGAACGAGAACAGATGCAGAGCAATTTATGAATCAGCTTAAGCTTATTAAGATTGCCGTAAGCTTAGGCGATGCAGAAACATTAATCCAGCATCCAGCTTCCATGACCCATGCTGTGGTTCCGCCGGAGGAAAGAGAGAAGATGGGAATTAGTGAGACAATGATTCGGTTATCAGTGGGTCTTGAAGCGTGGGAGGATATCTGGGAGGATTTAGAACAATCCCTGGATGCCAGCGTACACCACCAGGGATAGGAACACCTGTTAGCAGGGGCGCCTGCCGGGACGCTCAAATGCTGCAGGTTTTATAATTTGAGTGGCAGGGAAAAGGTGATGTAGTTTAGTTTTTGCCGTAGGTACGACATGTATTGAAGTAACAGGAAGTTTTACCAACTGAGGAAAGGGTGAATCAATGGATGTTTAAAAAGCTATTTGGAAATAACCGTACCGAAGAACAGCTTGTGGCTCCATTGAGCGGCAAGGTTGTGTCCCTTGACGAAGTAGATGACCCTGTCTTTAATCAGCGCATGATGGGGGACGGTGTGGCCATTCAGCCTTCTGAGGGAATAGTCGTCAGTCCAGTGGACGGAGAAGTCGTTCAATTGTTCCCTACCAATCATGCTGTAGGGGTAAAAACAAAATCTGGAGTAGAAGTACTTATTCATATTGGTCTTGAAACGGTCTCCATGGAAGGAGAAGGATTTGAAGGTCATGTGAAAACTGGAGATAAAGTAAAAGCCGGTCAAACGTTGGTTACATTTGATAAGTCTCTTGTGGCGCAAATGGCTAAGAGTACCATCACGCCTGTAATCATCACAAATTTTGACGAAACTATTGAACAATTCACCCCTGCTTATGAGAAGGTTACCTATGCAGGGGATACCGTGATTGCTACTTTGCAAACTAAATAATGAATGGAAAAGTCTAAAATGACAGTTCTGCCAGAAGCAGAGCGAGTCTTTTAGGCTTTTTTTGGCTGGAACCATTCTATTCTCACAAGTTATAATGGTTTCAGATCATTCATTCAGCAAGTAAACTAATTTGGATAGTATAGGGGGACGCATGGAAATGACAATCGGAGTAATCAGTTTAGGAGAAGCGCTGATCGATTTTATCCCATTAGATAACCAGAATATCAATTTTCAAAAGTGTCCAGGCGGGGCACCTGCGAACGTAGCAGTTGGGCTGGCTAGACTGGGAGCACGTTCTACTTTTCTCGGAAAAGTCGGTGAAGATGTTCTGGGCCGGTTTTTAAAGAAAACCTTAGAAGATTATGGTGTCCATACAGAAAATATGAAGCTGACGAAAGACGTACGCACAGGTGTCGTGTTCGTTACCCTGGACGAAGCAGGCGAACGCAGTTTTGACTTTTATATCGACCCGAGCGCCGACCGTTATTTGAAGGAGTCAGAGATTGACGAGTCCTTATTTCCCTCTCATAATTTACTTCATTTCGGTTCTATATCAATGATCGATGAACCGGCAAAATCTGCCACACAAAAAGCCGTGAAGCTTGCAAAAGAACATGGCTTACTTGTATCCTATGATCCCAATTTAAGGTTAAGCCTATGGAAGTCTGAAGAACAGGCAAGAGAGACCATCCTCTCCATGATAGGGGAGGCAGACATCGTGAAAATTTCGGAAGAAGAGCTGGAATTCTTAACTGGAGAGTCCGGCGTTGAAGCGGGAGCGGCAAAGTTAAACGATTATCATATTCCTCTATTGTGTGTGACGATGGGGAAAGAAGGCAGCTATATTTTTAATGCGGATGGACATGTACACATTCCTGCAATGAAAGTCAAAGCTGTTGATACTACTGGGGCTGGCGATGCCTTCGTTTCTGCCTTGTTATACCGATTGAGCGAAATGAATGTGCCCGCCTCGCAATTAACTTTGGAAGAGCTGGAAGAAATGATGGGATTTGCGAGCGTATCCGGAGCCCTTGCCGCAGCGACTAAAGGGGCGATGACAGCATTGCCTACATATCAGGAAGTAATGAAGCACTTAGAGTAAAGGAGACTGGACATGACAGCTAGTGATCAAGAATTGAGAAGACAGGTACTTGAAGAAGTTCAAAAACATAAAGCTAATGTAGAAAATGATCCTTACCGGCTTCAATTTCACCATATGCCGCCGGCAGGATTAATGAATGATCCGAATGGCTGGATCCAATGGAAAGGTACTTATCATTTATTCTATCAATGGATGCCGTTTGAAACCGATCATGGAGCCAAGTTCTGGGGTCATTACACCACAGAAGACTTCATCCACTGGACCCATGAAAAAATCGCGTTAACTCCTTCTGAATGGTATGACAAAGATGGCTGCTTCTCTGGCAGTGCAATTATTCATGAGGACAAGCTGTACTTATTCTACACTGGAAATGTCTTTAATGAGTCTGGAGAACGGGAGGCTTATCAGTGTATGGCTGTATCAGAGGACGGGGTCACCTTTGTTAAAAAAGGAGTAGTGGCGCACCTTCCCGAGGGCTATACCGCCCACTTTAGAGATCCGAAAGTGTGGAAGAAGGGAGAAGAATGGTACATGGTCGTTGGAGCTCAAACGACAGAGCAGGAAGGGAAAGTGGTCCTGTTTCGCTCTTCCCGCTTGACGGAATGGCAGTTTCTCGGTGAAATAGCCGGAAGCGGTGAAAATGACCTTGCCTCCTTCGGATATATGTGGGAATGTCCCGATTTATTTGAACTGCAGAACACTGATGTGCTGATCACCTCTCCTCAGGGACTGCAAGCGGACGGAATGGATTATGCCAATACGTATCAAAGCGGCTATTTCCTTGGGACTTTAGATGAATCTGTACCTCATTACCGTCATGGTTCTTTCAAAGAACTAGATCGAGGGTTTGAATTTTACGCTCCACAGACCACTTTAGATGAGAAAGGTAGACGGATTTTGGTGGGATGGATGGGAGTGCCGGATCAATTTGAACAGGAACATCCAACAATTGAGCAACAGTGGATCCACTGTTTAACGATGCCTAGACAGCTTTCTGTCCGCAATCAGCAAATCATTCAGCAGCCCCTTGAAGAATATCAAGCGATGAGAGGACCTGTTTTACTATATTCCTCGATAACGATTGAGAACGATCAAAAAGCGGTCCGGGGGATTGGCGGCAGATCCACAGAACTCTTCATCGAAATGGAGACTCTTGATGATCAATTTGCTCTTGAGCTTTTTCAATATGCCTCTATTAGTTATACGAAAAAGGACAACGTCATCACAGTATCCCGTCCGCATCTTAAAGATAAAAGCCAGACAGAATTCCGCCGTGTAAAGCTGGAAGGGGAATTAAGAAACCTGCACTTATTTATCGATTCTTCTTCTTTGGAAGTGTTTGTAAACGACGGAGAAGAGGTGTTTACTTCCCGGATTTTCGCTGATCCTGCCGAGAAAGACATTCTTTTCACGTCAATTGGGCAAACTACATTCTCAATAGAACAATGGTCTTTATCAGGATTTATTCACCACTCACGGTTAGAAGAAGAGAAATAAAAGGATAAAATTACTGCCTGGTACGTAAGAAGTTAAATTATGATAAAATAGGCTTACGTAAATTGTGCGAAGGAGCCGTCAATATGAGTGAATCACATAAAAAATTAAAAGCAAGTGAACGAAGGCAGCACATTCTGTCTCTTCTAAAACAGCATGGACATCCGATTACGGGCAGTTCTTTAGCTGAAGAAATGGAGGTCACCCGGCAAGTGATCGTGGGCGATGTTTCCCTTTTGAAAGCCAAAGGGGAACCTATTGTGGCAACCAGCCAAGGGTACATGTTTATGACGGAGGCCAAAGATGGCCTTGGCTATGAACGTACTATCGTCTGTCGTCATGCTTCAAACCAGACGGAAGAAGAGCTTAATATACTTGTTGATCACGGAGTTCATGTGCAGGATGTGGTCGTGGAGCATCCAGTTTATGGAGATCTAACGGCACGATTACAGATCTCCAATAGAAGAGACGTGAAGAAATTCATGGAACAAATAGCATCCAATAAAGCTTCCTTCTTATTGGAGCTGACAAATGGCATCCATACTCACACGATAACGGCAGATAGCAAGGAAGCGCTTGACGAGGCAATGGATGAATTAGCGGAAGCCGGAATCTTGGTTAACGAATAGGAAATAAATGTGATGAGAGGTATGTATTCCACATGGGAAACATATCTCTTTTTTTTAGGTTTAGCCGTTTATTCAAAATGTGCTATAGTGAATACGCAGTAGATGAAAGCTAAAGGAAGGTGGCCCCCGGTGAACATTGCGCCTTATATTCTCGGTACAGTTATTGCTCTGAACGTATTATTAGCGCTAGCCATCATCTTTTTGGAACGTCGTGATGCCAGTGCAACGTGGGCATGGTTAATGGTATTGTTATTTCTCCCCATCGCTGGATTTATTCTTTACTTAATTTTCGGCAGGCGATTGAGTCACAAAGAAATCTTCACTTGGGACAAGAAAAGCAGACTGGGCTTATTAACAGCCGTCCAGGACCAGCTAAGAGGGATCAAGGAAAATACGTTAGAGGTTCAGCATCAAGATATTGTGCCTTATGAAGATTTAATTTATATGCATTTAAAAAATAATGATGCCCTTTTCACTCAGGACAATGAAGTGGAAGTGTATACAGATGGTCAAAAGAAATTTCATGCTCTTATAGAAGATATAGAGAACGCAGAAGATCACATCCATTTACTCTATTACATCGTCAGGGACGATCAGCTTGGTAACCGGCTGGCTGAAACATTAATAAAAAAAGCCAAGCAGGAGGTACAGGTGAAACTGCTTTATGATGACATGGGGTCAAGGACGATTCATAGAAAATTTGTGAAGAAATTAAAGGCCGCTGGAGTAGAAGTTGAATCCTTTTTCCCGCCATTGATTCCGAAGCTTAATATGAAAATAAATTATCGGAATCACCGTAAGCTTGCGATTATTGACGGTAAAATAGGCTATATAGGCGGTTTCAATATTGGTGATGAGTATTTAGGGTACAGTCAGCGATTTGGTTATTGGAGAGATACTCACATTAGAGTAGTAGGTAGTGCGGTGCATAACATGCAGACCCGGTTTATTCTCGACTGGAATCAAGCTTCCCGGCAGGACATAGTATATGAAGAAAGATTTTATCAAGCAGAAGGCAGCGGCGATGTGGGAATGCAGATTGTATCCAGCGGTCCTGACTCTGAGTGGGAACAAATTAAAAATGGGTATATAAAAATGATTTTATCAGCGAAGGAATATGTATATATTCAAACCCCATATTTTATTCCCGATGATAGTCTTCTCGATGCACTGAGAATTGCAATTCTCTCAGGAGTCGATGTACGACTGATGGTCCCGAACAAACCCGATCATCCATTTGTATATTGGGCAACCTTTTCCAATATTGGTGATTTATTAAAAGCAGGGGCCACCATATATATTTATCAAAAAGGGTTCCTGCATGCGAAAACGCTGGTCGTTGATGGAGTGATTTCTTCGGTGGGTACCGCGAATATTGATGTAAGAAGTTTCCGGTTGAACTTTGAAGTTAACGCCTTTGTCTATGACTCGGTCGTTGCCAAGCATTTAGCCGATCGTTTTCATGAAGATGTGGTTGAATCAACAGAATTAACCTATAAGCTTTATCAGGAACGGTCGAAATGGATCCGTTTTAAAGAAGCGATTGCCAGACTGCTCTCGCCGATCCTATAAGATAGAGTGGAAAAAAGCAATCAACTGGAGCACTCCAGAACTGATTGCTTTTTTTGTTTTATTTGTGAGTAAGAAGGTTAGCACCTGCGTAAGATCGCATCCCTTTTGATGTTTCTGCTTATGCGTATCGTGTCTCCCCGGGCACTTCCGCTTTTGTTCATCCAGCTTCAGCGCCCAGCCCCTCGAGGCATAAGTCAATCGCCTGCGGGACGGAAGGACGCTCCCCTCCGCCGCTCGTCTTATGCTTGTCGGGGCTCCCCGGGCACTTCCTCTATTGTACATCCAGCTTCAGCGCCCAGCCCCTCGAGGTCATAAGTCAAACGCCTGCGGGGAGGAAGGACGCACCCCTCCGCCGCGCGTCTTATGCGTGTCGGGGCTCCCCGGGCACTTCCGCTTTTGTTCATCCAGCTTCAGCGCCCAGCCCCTCGAGGCATAAGTCAATCGCCTGCGGGAAGGAAGGACGCTCCCCTCCGCCGCTCGTCTTATGCTTGTCGGGGCTCCCCGGGCACTTCCGCTTTTGTTCAAACAGCGTCAGCGCCCACCCCCTCGAGGCATAAGTCAATCGCCTGCGGGAAGGAAGGTCGCTCCCCTCCGCCGCTCGTCTTATGCTTGTCGGGGCTCCTCGGGCACTTCCGCTTTTGTTTTGTAATGCAAAAAAACCTGCGCACCGATACGCAGGTTTTTTAAGAGAGGTTTTGGTTTTATATATTTTTATTGGGAGGAAAGCTTGAGTTCAGCTTTCATTTGTTTACCATTTCGGTAAATCGAGAGCTTAACTTTGTCGCCTGTTTCCGTTTTATTATAAAGGTACTGGCGCAAGCTCATAAGAGAGTCTACGTTCTTACCGTCAATTGCAGTAATGACGTCATACTTTTTCAAATTAGCATCTGCTGCTGGTGAACCTTGCTCAACACCACCGACAATAACGCCCTTTGTTACGTCGCTGGGAAGGTTCAATTGGCGTTCCAGTACAGAGCTTGGTACTTGGCTGACATCCTCCAGGGAAACACCCATGTAAGGACGTTTAACTTCGCCTGTTTTCTCCAGGTCGTTAATGACTGGTTTAACGACATCCATAGGAATGGCAAATCCAAGTCCTTCGACTTCCTGCTGAGAAATTTTCATGGAATTAATTCCAATGACATTCCCTTGCAAGTTGATCAGCGCACCGCCACTATTACCAGGGTTTATGGCTGCGTCCGTCTGGATTACTTCAGTTTGCCAGTCTGGCTGTTGGTCTCCGTTCATGTCCACTGGTATAGAACGGTTTAGACCACTGACAATACCTTTTGTAGCTGATCCAGCGAAATCCATGCCTAGCGGGTTGCCAATGGCTATGGCTGTTTGACCAACCTCTACGTCATCGGCTGATCCTAGTTTAGCAACCTTTTTGACATGTTCACTATCTATTTGTATAACAGCAAGGTCTGTTAAAGGGTCAGTGCCTTTCAATTCGGCTTTCACTTTTGTTCCATCACTTAAAGAGACTTCCAATTCAGAAGAACCTTCCACTACGTGATTATTGGTCACAATGTAAGCATTGTTTCCGTCTTTTTTGTAAATGACCCCAGAACCTGTGCTGGCTTTTTGTAATCCTTGACCTGTTTGCTGCATGTTGCTTACACCGACTACTGCGTCTGATGTTTCTTTGATTGCCTGTGTTACATCTTCTTCATTTTGTCCAAGATGTAATGCGTCAGCTTGTGCAGTAGGCTCTTCCGTATTGACATTTATAGAAATACCCTTCCACTGGAAGAGGGTGGTCACAATAAATACGGCAGCAATCATTCCTAGAACACTAAATGCTAGTCCTGTACGCTTATATTTGCGCTTGGATTGTTTGTTGTTTTCTTCCTCTAACATAATAAACAGCCGCCCCTTTCAAAAATTAAATGATCTCTAGGATGACTTTGTTTCTCTCTGTACACCCTTTATATTACATAGCACTTATGGCATGACTTTGGAGTAAATGTGGAAAAAGTGTGTAAAGCAGGAGAATAGGATGAAAATATGAGAAAATAAGAGAAATCGATTGGTCAGGAGGCAGAACAGAATGAACCATATTGTTGGACTTGTGGAAGATGATCCTAATATTCGAGATATTGTGGAAGGATATCTATTAAAAGAAGGATTCCAGGTGAAAGCATTGGATACAGCCGAAAAAGCCTGGGAAGTCTTTGCTCAAGAACCTCCGGATTTATGGGTGCTTGATCTTATGCTTCCGGGAATGGACGGCTATGAATTTTGTAAACGGGTCAGACAATCCTCAGAAGTTCCTATTATCATTATCTCAGCTAAGGATGATGAAGTAGACAAAATTCTTGGGCTGGAATTAGGCGGAGACGACTATTTAACCAAGCCATTCAGCCCGCGTGAATTAGTGGCAAGAGTGAAGCGTCATCTGAAACGCTGGGAAGTGATGCAGCCCGATCAGATGAACGTACAGGAGGATATTATAAGAGCGGGCAGCCTGTTACTTAATGAAACAGAGCGAAGCGCCTATTTTAACAATCAGGAAGTAGAAGTGACGACCAAGGAATTTGAAATGCTGAGGATTCTGGCAGAACAGGAAAACCGGGCATTTTCCCGGGAAGAATTACTAGTGAAAGTATGGGGCGATGATTATTTTGGAAGCGACCGGGCGGTAGATGATTTAGTGAAACGATTAAGAAAGAAAATGAAGGAACTGCCTTTAGAAACGGTTTGGGGGCATGGCTACCGATTAAGGAGCAGCCGGGAATCATGAGACTTCTTTATCAGTTAAATACAGCCTTTACCGCATTAATTATTGTCGTTATGTCTATTACGGCTTTCTTTACGTATTCCTTGCTTATGGATGTCCTTATTCAGGATGAGCAGCGTCAACTGGAAGCGCGTGCTAAATTTATGACGGACATTATAAACGAAGAGAATCCGGATGTCAGGATTCCTCAACTCTCTAAGCTGATTCAGGATCGCGACTTTCCATTACTTTTATTTGATCGGGGTTCGGGAGAGATCTTATTCCGAACGCTTCCGGAGAATACTGCAGAATCGTGGATCCACAATTTTGACAAGCTGATCAATGATGAAGTGTGGGAAAGTAACGGGAAGAAATATGTAGCTTATGCATTTTCTTCAGGGCAAAAAGGGAGAATCCTGGTTATGGCTACCCCTTTGGATGATTTAGAAATTGTTCAATCGGGATTAGCTTATCGGATGCTTGCCGTGTTCTTAATAGGCTTGGTCTTAGCTATTGTGGTAAGCTATTTCTTGACCCGGAGACTTGTCACTCCGTTGTCGCGTTTGAAACTTGAAATGAAAAAGATAGAAAAGCGGCAATTTGATGAAGTGCGTCCAGTGAAGTCTAGTGGAGAAATTAAGGAAGTTGAACAAAGTGTTAGACAAATGGCGGCAGAGCTGGAGCGCTATATTACCTCACAAAAGCAATTCTTTCAAAATGCTTCTCACGAACTTAAAACTCCTCTGATGTCTATTCAAGGATATGCAGAAGGAATAAGGGATGGGGTCTTTGAAGGGGACGCTGCCAACAAAGGGTTAACCGTGATGGTGAATGAAACGGAGCGTTTAAAGAAAATTGTCAATGAGATGATTCTGCTTGCTAAGCTGGACAGCAGTGAAGATGTCTATCATCCAGAGAAAACCGATATCATTCATGTGATTAAGCAATCCAAAGACCGCCTTCTTCCTATTGCAAAGGATAAAGGAGTAGAACTCGACTATCATTCTGAGGAGTCTTTTTTCGCCTATGTAGATAGTGAAAGAGTCTTGCAGGCGATGATCAATATTATTGGAAATGCAATCAGACATGCGAAACAGCAAGTACAGATCACTTCGGAAATTAAGGAAACAAGAATCATTGTACGTATTTCTGATGATGGCGATGGGATACCCGATCAACTTCTTCCACATTTATTTGAACGTTTTATTAAAGGAAAAGAAGGGGATACAGGATTAGGTCTTGCCATTTCTCGTGCAATTATAGAACGAAGCGGAGGAACAATCCGCGCAGCAAACAATGAACATAGAAATGGAGCTATCTTTGAGCTCACCTTGCCAGCCAGTGATTGAGGTAAACTGGTTCATGGTATACTATTTACTGGGAACGATTCCATGAAAGAGAGGAAATAGATAATGGAAGCAAAAGCATGTATTGATTCATTAGCCGTAAAGAATTCACACGTATTACCACCTGATACGAACAGTCACGGAACCTTGTTCGGAGGAAAATTAATGGCCTACATTGATGATGTGGCTGCCATAGCTGCAGTTCGTCATTGCCGTCAGCCTGTCGTGACAGCCTCCACCGATTCTGTTGACTTTCTTGCCCCTGTATTCGAAGGGGATACGATCTGTTTGGAAGCATTCGTCACTTGGAGCCACAATACATCAATGGAAGTGTTCATTAAAGCAATTACAGAGAATCTGCTGACAGGAGATAGAAAAGTATGTACGACCGCTTTTCTTTCTATGGTAGCAGTTGATGAAAATAATCAGCCAGTTTCAGTTCCTCCTGTATATCCAGAGTCTGAGGAAGAAGTATGGCTGCACAATAGTGCTCAGCGTCGCCATGAGCACCGTAAAGAAAGAAGAAAAGAGTCTAAAGAACTCGCCGAGAAATTTGGAACAGGACTTCCTTGGAAAAGAGAATAGTGAAAAGTGTCTAAACTCATGCTTTTATGTCCTTTCTTTGAAGCGGGCTGGGTTTACCGTGGAGAGGAAAGGGTCTATTTAGAACTGATGTAATATCAAAAAACTCCCTCCATCGCGAGGGAGTTTTTATGTGAGAAAAGCAGAATATCGCTAAATACCTTTCAATAGCAGATGGTTCATTATGAGCTGATCATGGTAATAAGTGTCAGGGGTGCAATCCTCCTTGCCTATTTTCAAATAGTAAGAAAATTGGTAAAGTAAAAAACAGCGTTTTTCGTCTAATTCCTGTTTAATTGAATGTCTCATTAGGGAATAGAGAAGAAAATGGGAATAATTTGTAATCGTTTTAAAAAATTTTGGAGGTGGAGATGTTGAGTGAAATATTAGGGTTTCTGAATGACATTATTTGGAAATACATTCTTGTTATTGCTTTATTAGGTCTAGGACTCTGGTTTTCAATTAAGCTGAAGTTCGTTCAATTCCGTTATATTCCTGAAATGATCCGTGTTTTATTTGATAAGCGATCGATTTCAGCAGAAGGAAAAAAGGGGACCTCCCCATTTCAAGCATTTACCATTAGTACTGCCTCGAGGGTGGGAACAGGGAATCTTGCAGGAGTAGCAGCCGCTATTACCATTGGCGGTCCAGGCGCTGTTTTTTGGATGTGGGTGGTAGCTATTTTAGGAGGAGCTTCGAGTTTTATTGAAAGTACCTTAGCTCAAATATTTAAAATTCCTGACAAAAATCAATATCGAGGCGGTCCTGCTTACTACATGGAAAAAGGATTGAAAAATAGAATGCTTGGTATTGTATTTGCGGTTACGATTACGTTTACATACGGATTAGTTTTTACTTCCGTACAATCCAATACCATTCGCTTAGCATTTGAGCGTTCCTTTGACGTACAAAAGTGGGTGATGGCAGGTATTTTGACCGTTCTGGTTGCTTTGATTATTTTTGGCGGTTTAAAAAGAATTGCCCAGGTTACGCAGTTCATTATTCCATTTATGGCTATTTTCTATATTATTCTGGCTTTATTCGTGTTATTTAATAACATAGGACAGGTTCCAGATATGATCGGAATGATCTTTAAGGGAGCATTTGGAGTTGAAGAGTTTGCCGGTGGTACTTTCGGTGCCATGATTTTAATTGGAATTAAACGCGGTCTTTTCTCCAATGAAGCAGGTATGGGGAGTGCGCCGAACGCGGCAGCTACATCTGAAGTTACTCACCCTGTAAAACAAGGCTTAATCCAGACGCTCGGTGTATTTACAGATACGTTAATCATTTGCAGCTCTACAGCGATTATTATCTTGTTCTCAGGTAAGTACATTAATACCGATTTGGATGGAATTCAGTTAACCCAGGTAGCGTTTGAATCACAGCTTGGCCGGTGGGCGTCCATCTTTATTGCTATTGCGATCTTCTTGTTCGCATTTAGTTCCATGATAGGAAACTATTATTATGGGGAAACGAACATTGAATTTATTAAGAAAAATAAAGGTAACTTGTTTATTTACAGAATTGCCGTTTTACTTATGGTAATCTTCGGTGCTGTCGCTAATTTTGGTCTCGTCTGGTCCCTTGCTGACTTAACGATGGGGATTATGGCATTGATTAACCTTTATGCCATATTCAGGCTTTCCAAAATTGCTTACGCAGCCTTGAAGGATTACAGTAAACAGAGAAAAGAAGGAAAAGACCCAGTCTTCTATGATGATCACCTTCCTGGTGTTGATGGTATGGAATACTGGCAGCGTGACCAGCCAATAGAATACGGAGAGACAGAGAAACAGTCTCAATCTAATAGGTAAAATGAAAAACTTCCGGAGCCAAACGCTCTGGAAGTTTTTTAGATTAGAGATTGGGTGGGCTAAAGCTCTCAAATAACTTTATATTTCCGGCCTCTAAGGGCTGAACAACGTAACGGAAACAGTCTTTTCTCTCGATTCCAAGTATTTAAGTAAAGCGATAGATATAGAATTTAGAAATTCTAAATTTCTATTCATACCTAGATATCATCAATGTATAAAGTAATGATATAAATTTATGGCAGAAAGCATCATGACCCCATTTGGTTAAAAGGCAGTCTTAAAAGGACAAACGAGATTCCTGATATCCTCACATGTGATATCATAAGAACAGATTATAGGATTAAAGGATGGATCAGCATGAGCATATTATCAGTTGAACATATAAGTAAAGGCTATGGAGATAAACAGTTGTTCAATGACCTGTCATTTACCATCTCCCAACAGCAAAGAATCGGACTGATTGGAGTAAATGGCACAGGAAAATCTTCACTGTTGAAAATCCTTGCAGAATTAGAAACGGCAGATACAGGAAATCTTGATCATGCCAAAGATTTCAGCATCGAATATTTACCTCAGGACCCAGATTTGGATGAGGAAAAAACGGTATTAGAACAGATTTATTTTGGCGACTCTACAGTTATGACCGTTATGCGCCAATACGAGAGTGCTCTGAAAGAATTGGAAGAAGATTCACAGAATCCCAAAGTTCAAAAAAAGCTGCTTGAACTTCAGCAGAGAATGGATGAAACGAACGCATGGGAAGCAAATACCCTGGCTAAGACAATATTAACGAAGCTTGGGATTCATGCGACAAATAAAAAAGTCAGTGAGCTTTCAGGCGGTCAAAAGAAGCGAGTAGCCATAGCAAAAGCCCTCATTCAGCCGGCAGATCTATTAATGCTGGATGAGCCGACCAACCATTTAGATAATGAAACGATTGAATGGCTTGAGGAATACTTGGCTCAGTATAAAGGATCTTTAATCGTGGTTACGCACGACCGCTATTTCTTAAACAGAGTCACTAATTTAATTTACGAGCTTAGCCAAGGCAACCTGTATGTCTATGAAGGAAATTATGAAACCTTTCTAGAGAAAAAAGCAGAACGCGAAGAATGGGAGCGTCAGGCAGAGCAAAAGCACCAGAACACCTTGAGAAGAGAATTAGCTTGGCTGAGACGTGGAGCAAAAGCTCGTTCTACGAAACAGAAAGCTAGAAAGCAGCGAATTGAATCCATGAAGGAAGAAAGCTATCAAACAGAAAAAGACCAGGTGGACATGGCTGTCGGATCCACGCGACTTGGGAACCAGGTGCTTGAACTAGAAGGGATTTCTTATTCATATCAAGAGGAGTCGCTTATCCGTGATTTTAATTACCTAGTGGTGCCAGGGGAACGGTTGGGGATTATTGGTCCGAATGGTTCCGGTAAAACGACGTTATTAAATATTATGGCTGAACGTCTCACTCCTGATAAGGGTACGCTTACGATAGGAACAACTGTAAAAGTTGGCTATTACACTCAGAACCATGAACAAATGGATGAATCATTAAAAGTGATCGAATATATAAAAGAAGCTGCATCCGTGATCTCGACGGCCGATGGCGAGCAGATTACGGCTGAGCAGATGCTTGAGCGTTTTCTATTTCCTCGCGCCCAGCAGTGGACACATATAAAACGGTTATCAGGGGGAGAGCGGCGCAGGCTTTATTTATTGCGTGTATTAATGGGCGAGCCGAATGTTTTATTCCTGGATGAGCCGACCAACGATTTAGATACGGAAACCTTGAGTATCTTAGAGGATTATTTGGAACATTTTCCTGGAGTTGTGATCACCGTTTCACACGACCGCTATTTTCTGGACCGTGTGGTGGACCGCCTGCTTGCGTTTGAAGGAAATGGAAAGATCAGGAGATTCTTTGGAAACTATACGGAATACTTGGAAGAACGCCAAACCGAACAAGCGAATCAAGAAAGCGTAAAAGAAAAATCGCATCAAGAAGAAACAAGACGTTCAAACCGTAAACGAAAGCTTTCCTATAAAGAAAAACAGGAATGGGAAACCATTGAAGAAGACATTTCAAACACGGAGCTTCAGTTAGAAGAAGTCAGTGAAGAGATCGCTTCTTCCAGCAGTGATTATGATAAAGTTCAGGAACTCTATCAACAGCAAAAGTCGCTGGAAAAAGAATTGGAAGAGAAAATGGATCGCTGGGAAGAATTATCTTTAATTGTGGAAGAAATGGATCAATAATCGTGGTTACAAAGGGGATCTGCCAAGGCAGGTTCCTTTTTTTTTGTTATCATGGCGCGATTGTGGAATAATGAATACGGATACATTTTGTTAAAGGAGGCCAATTTATGATGCCAAGTATAAATCAATTAGAGAAGTATGCAGAGCTTGCCCTGCGAACCGGTGTAAACCTGCAAAAAGACCAGAAACTGATGATTAATTCAACGATTGACGGTGCGGATTTCACGAGAATTGTTGTTAAGAAAGCCTATGAAATGGGTGCTGAGGATGTACATATTAATTGGAGTGACGATCAGCTTACCCGGCTTCGCTATGAACATGTAGAACAGAAAGTGTTAGAAGAAGTCCCAGAGTGGCAGCGTGACATGTTTAATTATTTTGGCGAGGAGGGTGCGGCTGTTTTATCGATCCGCTCCACTGACCCTGATTTATTAAAAGGGCTTGATGGCAAGAAGATAGCAGCAGCGAATAAAGCACGATCGAAAGCAATGGCCAAGTTCCGTGATTATACAATGAACGATCGGATTCAGTGGTCTATTGTGAGTATCCCGATTCCTGCATGGGCAGCGAAGATCTTCCCTAATGAAAACGAAGAGAATGCTGTAGCTAAGCTCTGGGAACAGATCTTCAGTATTGTCCGCGTCGATCAAGAGGATCCAGTGGCCGCATGGGATCAACACAATCAGACTCTTGCGAAAGCCCGTGATTTTCTCAACAATAAGAAATACAGCAAGCTTGTTTATAAAGCACCTGGCACTGACCTGGAAGTCGATCTGCCTAAAGGCCATCTATGGAAGGGCGGAGCTTCGAAGACGGAAAAGCAGGGAATTCCGTTTAATGCGAATATGCCTACTGAAGAAGTTTTTACCGTTCCGCACAAGTATGGAGTGAATGGTAAAGTAAGCAGTACAAAGCCACTGAACTACAGTGGAAATGTGATTGAGAACTTTACTCTTACCTTTAAAGATGGGAAAGTCGTGGATTTCACCGCAGAAGAGGGAGAGGAAACGCTTAAACACCTTTTAGATACAGACGAAGGTTCTCTACGTCTTGGTGAACTTGCACTCGTTCCTCATGAGTCCCCAATTTCACAGTCCGGCTTAATTTTCTATAACACCTTGTATGATGAGAATGCTTCCTGTCATCTTGCTTTAGGAAAAGCCTATCCGAATAGTCTTGACGGCGGATCAGACATGAACCAAGAGCAATTGGATGACCATGGAGTGAACGATAGCCTTAACCACGTAGATTTCATGATGGGATCAGGAGAAATTGATATTGACGGTGTCTTAGAGGATGGCACGACCGAACCTGTCATGCGCAATGGCAGCTGGGCACTATCCTTTGAGTAATCCTTTTATGAATATGAATTGCATGTAGTTTCTCTCTTGAAACTACATGCTTTTTTACGCTTTCATACAAACCATTCCGGCTCCGATTTGTGATTTTTTGGTGGAGAAGTGAAACTATTTAACCATCTTCCGCGTCCAACTGTTATATAAATATGGATAGCTTGGAGTGAGTGATTCTGCTAGATAAGCAGAAACGATAGAAGGTAGAATAATGATAGAGTTTTTAATAAGGGGGGCTTTAATTTGAAATTTATAAAAATGATTCTTTTTTTCCTCGTTTTGGCAGCGCTTGTCAGCTGTTCGAAACAGCCGAAACCAGAAGATACGATGAAAGCCTATATGAAAGCGTGGGAGAATCAGAAGTACGATGAGATGTACTCGCTGTTAAGTGAGAGCTCTAAAGAATCCATCACTAAGAAAGAGTTTAAAGAAGCTTACACGAACAAATATGATGGAATTAATATGAAAGATCTAGCGATTACATATGATCTTCCGGAAGAGGAGAAAGAGTATGATAAAGAATCCAAGCCGACATTTAAATATAACGTAAGTATGGATTCTTTGGCAGGTAAAATAGAATTTTCCCATAAAGCTGAACTTGTTTTTCACAAGGGTGATGAGGAAAGTAAGTGGCTGATCAATTGGAATCCTTCCATGATTTTTGCTGGTATGGAACAAGGCGATACAATCCGTGCCCGTACTCTAACGCCAGAACGTGGCGAGATTTATGATCAGAATGGCAACGGACTTGCTGTGAATGGGGTCATCCAGCAGGTAGGACTTGTCCCAGCCTGGATGGAAGGAGATCAAGAAGCAACGAAGGAAAAATTAGCAGAGATATTGAATATAACCGTCGAATCCATCAACAAGAAACTGAATCAGTCCTGGGTAAAAGAATCCTCCTTTGTACCTTTAGCTTCGATCGCAGATGGAGAAGACAAGAAAATTGAGGAAATTAAAGCATTAAGCGGGACGAAGTTTAAGGAAGAAAGTGCCAGAGTTTATCCTCTAGGGGAAGCGGCCGCCCACTTAACAGGATATATGGGATCTATCACTGCCGAAGATCTGGAGAAACTCAAAGATAAAGGATATACCTCAAGTTCCAGAATTGGAAGAGCTGGACTTGAGAGCGTACTAGAAGACAAATTAAGAGGGACTTCAGGCGGAAAAGTCATGATCCTGGATAAAGACGGCAATGAGAAAAAGGTGTTGGCAGAAACGAAGGCGGTTGACGGGAAGGACGTAAATCTGACCATTCGCGCAGATCTCCAAAAAAGCATCTACAATCAAATGAAGGGTGATGCGGGTTCTTCCGCCGCTATTAACCCGTCGACTGGAGAAGTGTATGCCTTAGTGAGCACCCCTTCCTATAACCCTAATGATTTCATTTTAGGAATAAGCACTGATAAATATAAGCAATTACAGGACAATCCGGATAAACCTCTATTGAATAAATTCTCAAAAACCTATGCCCCGGGTTCCACATTCAAGCCGATAACAGCTTCCATTGGACTGGAGACGGGTGCTATCAACCCTAACGAAGAAATGTCCATTCCGAATAAAACATTCAGTAAGGACGGGTGGGGTGGATACTCGGTTACAAGAGTGGGGAACAGTGATAAGCAGGTGACACTGCGTGATGCGCTGGTTCATTCGGACAATATTTATTTTGCCCGTTCCATTCTAAAGATAGGAGCCGCTGACTTTTTGCAGCAATCAAAGGATTTCGGATTTAGTGAGGAATTCCCATTTCCTTATCCCATCGGTTCTTCTCAAATTCTCAAACAGGATAGCTTCGGTGATAATGAAGTATTGTTAGCAGATACCGGCTATGGTCAAGGTCAGGTGGAAATGAGTACCTTGCATGTCGCCTTAACTTACACACCATTTGTAACCAATGGAAATCTGTTAAAACCAACCCTTTTTAAAGAGGAGAAAACCGGACAAATCTGGCATGAAAATATTATGAGTGAAGACACCGCATCGACCATTCGGAAAGACTTGAAGGAAGTCGTTCATGCTCGCGATGGTACAGCCCATGGTCACCAGCTAGAAGGAATTGACCTTGCAGGAAAAACGGGTACCGCTGAGCTTAAACAATCGCTTGATGACAAAAACGGTCAGGAGAATGGCTGGTTTGTCGCATGGGATACGAATAAATCAGATCTGCTTGTCTCGATGATGATTAAGGACGTGAAAGATAGAGGCGGAAGCCATTATTTGGTGCCGAAAGTGAAGCGTATATTTGAAGAAAATGATAAATAATGCTGATAGCTATCGACCAATAAGAAGATTAGCTTGAAGACGACCCTCCTCAGCTGCTGGGAGATAAGAATCCCATTCATCATAAATCCTGAACCATTCTTTATTACTGGTTCGGGATTTTTTGTATGTAGGACAGCTTGGTTTCTATTTTCTATGAAAGGTGGCTGTCAGGAATGTGCCCATCTCCTATTCGACTTAGTGGAAAACGGGAATAATTAAATAGGATGGCAAGGGAGGGACGGATGAATGGTGAAAATCTTTGATGTGGCGGTTGTAGGCGCCGGGTTTGGCGGATTAGCTGCAGCAGCCATGCTGAGTAAAGAAGGAAAGAGTGTTGCCGTATTTGAAGCTTCAAATGAACTTGGCGGAAGTGCAGGGAAATTTGAGAGAGACGGGTACCGATTTCAGTCAGGGGCGACTCTTGGAATGGGGTTTGAAAGCGGCGGAGTGTTCTCGAACCTTTACCAGAAGTTAGACTTGCAGCCTCCTCCCATGAAACTATTGAGTCCGATTATGGATATTCATTTGCCGGATCGAACGATTCATTATTATCGGGAGCGGCAGAAGTGGTATGAGGAAATCGCCCGGAAGTTCCCCGGTGATCCGAGCAGAATCCAGGCATTCTATGATGAAGTGTTTCGGGTGGGGGCAATGGTGGATCAATTGGTGCACCAGCTTCCGGTCTTTCCTCCTAAGAAGTTTAAAGACTGGGTGAATTTGCTTCCGCTTGTCAAACCAGGTTCTCTGCCGCTGGCTCCTTATCTCGGGCAGACCATCTATGATCGCTTGAAAAAATACGGATTACATGAAAATCGCTTATTTATTACCTTTCTTAACGGAGAATTAATGGACAGTGTTCAAACAAATGTGACCCGTTGTCCGGCTTTTCTAGGTTATGCAGCACTGCAGACTTTTCATAAAGGAGCGTATGCTGTTCGCGGAGGTTTGGCTGTAATTGCGGAACAGCTGGCGCATTATTGCAAACGTGCAGGGAATGACGTCTTTATGCGGCACCCCATTTATCAAGTGAGCGAGGATCACGGCATTTACCAGCTGCAATCCAAACGGGATCAAACCTTTGCAGCTAAGCAAGTACTGCTGAATAATTCAGTTCACAACTTTCACGACACCGTGGACAAGAGCCTGGCGAGTAAATCTATGATTAACCGGCAAAAGGAGGCAGAAAGAGACGCCTGGGGTGCTTATATCATTCATGCAGGGGTGAGAGAAGAGGTTTTCGCTGAGACTGATGTTCTCTATCATCAATTTATTGATCCTGAGTATCCTGACGACCTTCATGAAGGAGGGCAATTCTTACTTTCCTTATCAGACCCGGAAGACAGGCAGATGGCACCGGAGGGTATGCGGTCGCTTACTATTTCTACACATACTAATGCTATGCAGTGGTGGAATACCGCTCATTATGCTGAAAGAAAAGAGGCCATGAAACACCGTCTTCTCCGTACGGTAGACCATTATTTCCCCGGATTTTCTGAGCAGCTCGATTTCGTGCTTCCCGGCACACCCATAACTTTTCATAAATGGCTGCGCCGGTCATTTGGCAAAGTGGGAGGTTATATTCCGGATGGTAGGTTCAGCTGGGCAAAAAGTTATTCGATCCGAACCGGCCTTGATGGGGTATTTCAATGCGGAGATACGATTTTCCCTGGAGCAGGCACATTGGGAGTGACTTTATCCGGACTTATGGCTGCCAAAGAAATGAGTAAATGATTGAAGTGAGCGGGTTATGGGAATAAGTAGGATAGAGGTTATTTCAAAAAGGAGAGATCAATATGCCAGGTCCAGAAAATGAACTAGCAGGTTTCCAGGCCAACCCGAATGAATTTGGAAAGTGCGGCATATGCGGGAAGCTGCTGACGTCGAAACAAGAAAAAGAAGTAAAAATGTGTAAGGATTGTCAGAGCCGTCATAAAGATCAGGGAGTCGAGTATGACGAATCAGAATAATCAATAATAAAAAGGAGGGGCATTCAATGGAGATGCCCCTCCTTTTATTATTTTTGTCTTAACATCGCTCGCACAGGGCAGCCATCTGCTTCTTCCATTTTTAACGGAAAAGCAAAGAGTTCGTAAATGCCTGGAGCTACATGATCCAGCTGGATCCCTTCCAGGATTAAAATGTCATTCTTGTATAGGGAGTGGTGACCCGTAAGGTTTTTACTAGTTTCAGGGTCTACAGAAGGTGTATCAACACCGATAAGGTCGATTCCCTGCTCTTTCAGGAAGTTCCCGACATCTTCGCCGATCACTGTATAACTGGAAGGGAAGATGGAACGATCACTCCAGCTCATGGATCGGAATAACACTTTTTTAACTCCAGAAAAATCAAACGAGGTTAAATCTTCTGCCATAATGGTTTCGATTCCTTCCACATTGACGACCAGGGCATCTCCTGTGAAGCGCTCCATTGGAATATCACCGAGTTTCAACCCATCAGAATCGTAATGAAACGGAGCGTCTACATGGGTACCTGTATGGTTGCTTGCTTTAAACTGTCCGACGTTAACGGAGCCGGTCTCCTCCATGGAAGCACTAAGTTTATAATGAAAAGTTTCGTCTCCAGGCCAGGCAGGCGTTTCGTTAGTCAGGCTCATTGAAATATCAATTAATTGCATAATATCCTCCTTAGGCGATAATTCCGCGTTCATTTTTGTATTGCTTATGCTTCCCTTTATTCATAATTTCTTTAAGGATCATCATGACATCATAAACCTCTTCAAAAGATGTATAAAGCGCAATAGGGGCTAGCCGGATCACATTAGGCGAACGATAATCAGGGATGACACCCTCCTGTTTAAGCGCCTTACAAATACTGGCTGCTTCGGGATGGAGCAGGCTTATATGACCTCCGCGCTGCGAATCTTCAAGGGGAGTGGCGATTTGAAAGCCTGCCTCATTTAATTCCTGGTGAAGCATGTCCATCATCAGGCGGGTCTGCTTTAGAGATTTTTGACGAACCGCCTCAATCCCTGCTTCGTGGAAAATTTCAAGAGAGCCAAGCAAGGGAGCTGAGCTGAGAATATGAGGGGTGCCTATTTGGAAGGCCCCAGCACTGTCGGATGGAGTTAACTCATGATCCATATCAAATTGCTTTTCTTTTTTTGAGCTGAACCATCCAGCCAACCCGGGTTTTCGGCCCAAATGCTTTTGGTTTACAAACAAGCCTCCCACACCGCCGGGACCGCTATTTAAGTATTTGTACGTACACCAGACGGCAAAGTCCACATCCCACTGATCGAGCTTATGTGGAAGGGCTCCGATAGAGTGGGCTAAATCAAACCCTGCAATAATCCCGTGCTTATGAGCCGCTGCTGTAAGCTGTTCTATATCCAATAACTGACCGCTGCGATAAAGGACCGATGGAAGCAGAAGCAGAGCCGCAGTGTCATCCATAGCTGCAATGATATCCTCTTCAGTCAGTGTATGGCCATTAGAACTTTCCACTTGTATTAAATGCTCGTTGGGATCAAGTCCATGAAGCTCAATCTGGCTTTTCAGAGCATAAATGTCAGAAGGGAAGTTTAGCGCATCCGCGATAATTTTCGTTCTTTTTCCTTCTGGTTTGTAAAAAGTGGCTAACAGCTGATGTAAATTGGTCGTAATGGATCCGGTATTGATAACTTCTTCAGGTGCCGCTCCAATAAGCGGTGCTGTCAGCTCGCCAAGTTTTTCAGACATGTAATACCATGGCTGCTGTCCTTCAGTCCATCCTTCAATTCCGTGCTTTTTCCAATCGTTTAAGGACGTGAGCAATGCTTTTTCTGCTTTTTTTGAAAGCAGGCCAAGAGAGTTTCCATCCATATAATACGTGTGTTCTTGTAAGTAAAATTGACTTCTGAATTCGCTTAAGGAATCTTCTTGATCCAAAGTTCGCACCGATTCTCTCGTAATTACCCTTTCTGTCATCCAATTCCTCCTCCTTTTAATTATAAAGATTCCCTCCTGAAGATGGCAAAAGAAGCGCGCTCCATTCAGAGAAAGTTATTTCTTCCATAAATCGTTTTTCACGAGGACCGCTTTAATCATCCGATATGAAATGTTATCCGGTAGTGCCTCCTTAAGGGGCTTTAACTTATCTTCTTCAAGCTGGTTATATTCGTAGAGCACCTGCTCTTCCTCTGATGGAGTGAACCATTCATCCCAATCAGCCGCTTCTCCTTCTTGAATCGCGCGAAAGATATGATTCTCTATTGTTAACTCTGACATTCCTCGTTCTTTAGCGATCGCTTTAAAATCTGTTTTGTTTTCCTGCCACATCTGATAAGAAATCAGGTGACTCGGCCGGTCATCGTCTGGGTTCTTCCGAGGAATCATCCGTGAAGACGTGTTAAATTTAGGCTTAGGTTTCTCTTCCTGCTCTGCGGCCCAAGGTTGAATTACCTCAAGGAATGCCTCCCCGTACTGAGCGAACTTTTGCTCTCCGACTCCTTTGACTGCCAGCATTTCTTGTTTGTCTTCAGGCAAGTAAATCGTCAGCTCTTTAAGCGTAGCATCTGAGAACACAACATAAGGAGGGAGACCTGCCTCGTCTGCCAATGATTTTCTCAGAGCTCGCAATTCTTCAAAGTACTCTAGGTTGTAGTTGGTTTCCTGTTTCGTAGTGGTTGCCTCAACGAGCATAACGACTGACGTTTCATTCTTCAGCACGGATAAGGAATCCTTCGTCAATTGTAGAGCAGGGTAACGTCCTTGTCCGGGCGTCAAGTAGCCCTCCGCTGTTAAAAAATGAATAAACCGTGTGAGTTCTTTTTCCGTATAGCGGGAAAGAATACCGTAAGTAGATAGGTCTTGAAACCGGAACTGCCGGACCTTCTGATCGGAAGAACCCCGCAGGACTTTCGCGGTTAAACCGGCGCCGAATTTCCCTCCCATCCGTTTCACGCAGGAAAGAACCATTTGAGCTTCCTTCGTCATATCACGTTCTTCCCCGGCATGCATGCAGTTGGAACACTTGCCGCATGGTTCAGGTGGGACGGGATCATCAAAGTATTCCAAAATAAATTTCTGTAAACAAGTATGAGTGTGACAATAGTTCACCATGGCTTGGAGTTTCGCGTACTCTTCTTTTTTCTTCTCCTCTGAAGGAGACTGGTCAATCAGGAAGCGCTGTAAATTAATATCCTGACTTGAGAAGAGCAGAACACAATCTCCCGGTTCACCATCACGGCCGGCTCTTCCTGCTTCTTGATAATAAGATTCGATATTCATCGGCATGGAGTAGTGGATCACATAGCGGACGTTGGACTTATCAATTCCCATTCCGAACGCATTCGTTGCGATAATAGTCGTAATTTCATCCTGGACAAAATCGGTCTGGACCTTCTTCCGCTGATCCTCGCTCATGCCCGCATGGTATTTGCCGGCAGCATAACCTTTCTTGGATAAAAAGGATTGAAGCTGATCAGCATCTTTTCTAGTTGCTGTGTAAATAATGCCCGCCTCCTGGGGGCGGCTTTCTAAATACTCGGTAACAAATTCACGCTTATCGCGTCCTTTCATAATTCGAAAGGAAAGGTTCTCCCGGGCAAAGCCTGTATTAACCACGGCTTCATCATCAACCTCAATCAGCTGTTTAATATCTCGAATGACCTCTTGAGTTGCTGTAGCGGTTAAAGCCATCAGAACGGGGAGGTTAGGAACTTTCTGTAAAGTTGAAACGATCGACCGGTAGCTCGGCCTGAAGTCATGCCCCCATTGAGAAATACAGTGTGCTTCGTCAAAGGCAATTAAAGCTAATTGAATTCCTTGAATAGCTGTCATGAAAGCTGGCGAGTCAAACCTTTCAGGAGCAACATAGACAAAGGAATAGCGGCCGTTTTCCATATCCTGAATACGATTTCGCTGCTCTTCTGAAGATAAAGAGCTGTTAATGTACGTCGCCGCCACTCCATAAGAAAGCAAGGCGTCCACCTGATCTTTCATTAAGGAAATAAGCGGAGAAATGATAATGGCCGTTCCCGGAAGTGTGAGACCTGGAATTTGGTAACACAATGACTTTCCCCCTCCGGTAGGCATGACGGCAAGAGTATTTTTTCTTTCTAAAACATGAGAGATGGCTTCTTCCTGTCCTGGACGAAACGAAGAAAACCCATAGTATTGCTGCAGCAGTTCTTTAGCTTGCTTTATCATTTTGATCATCCCTTTGGTCGATTCTTTCCCTATTTTATCATGTTTCGATTAACTAAATAGGGGAAAATAGTTATCGTGAAAGCTAATGATAAGGAGTGTTTATAGATGAAGGCTATCGTAATAGAGAATTATGGAGATAAAGAGCAGCTAGTGGAAAAAGAAGTTGCAGCACCAGTTATAAATGAAGATCAAGTACTCGTAGAATTAAAAGCAACCTCCATCAATCCTATTGATTGGAAATTGAGAGAAGGGTATTTAAAGGATCAACTTTCGTTTGAATTTCCGATCATTTTGGGCTGGGATGCCGCAGGAATTGTAAAGGAAACCGGGAAAAACGTGAAGAATTTTAAAGAAGGCGATCGTGTTTTCGCTCGTCCGGCAACAACGCGGAACGGAACCTACGCCCAATATGCGGCTGTCGATGAGCAGCTTCTCGCTCATCTGCCGGAAAATATTCCGTTTGAAGAAGCAGCAGCGGTTCCATTGGCTGGACTAACGGCTTGGCAGTGCCTCGTTGATTTTGGTGAAATCAAACAAGGCGATAAAGTGCTTATTCATGCTGGCTCCGGCGGTGTCGGCCATTATGCGATTCAAATTGCTAAAGCTCTAGGTGCCTATGTAGCCACAACAGCCAGTGGGAAAAATCAAGATTGGGTAGAAGAATTAGGACCAGACCGATTTATTAACTATAAGGAAGAAGATTTCTCAGAAGTATTAAGTGATTTCGATATCGTTCTTGATACACTGGGAGGCGAAATTCAGGAGAAAAGCTTTCAAGTGTTGAAAGAAGGAGGAAGACTGGCTTCAATTGTCCAGCCGCCTGATGAGAAGACCGCAGAGAAATATGGCGTGAAAGCAGGGTTTGTCTGGCTGGAGCCAAGTGGTGAACAGCTTGCAAAGCTTGCTGATTTGATGGTGAAAGGGCAGCTTACTTCTGTGATAGGCCATCGTTTTCCACTTAGCGAGGCAGGCTTGAAAGATGCCCATGAAGTGAGTGAATCCCACCACGCAAAAGGTAAAATCGTCATTTCGATCTAAACTGTCAGAACTATTATCTAGCTTAGGCTCTATTTACTAGTATAACAAAATCAGCTGAGAAGCAGTAAATTTATAACATCCTGCCTTTTTAAGTGGCAGGATGTTTTTTATATAAAGATGCGTTTTATATAAAAATGCAGAATCAATTTATTTCCATTTTTCTTTAAATTCAAACAATATTCTGACTATGAAATGTTATAGTAGGGTATATACACTATTACAAGGTTCCATGAGAGGAGAGATTTAGTGTTAACCAATTACAAGGTGGGAGAATTCTTTGATGAAATGATCGGAAAAAGCGGAGAGCCCAGAAATCACTATCAATGGTTTTATCAGCTTGTCCACCAATTCTCGGAACAGGAACTAAAGGAAAAGCACGAAACAGCACAGTTAAGCTTCCTGCGCCAGGGAATTACATTTACTGTTTATAACCATACAGGGAGTACAGAACGAACGATGCCCTTTGACTTTGTACCCATTATTATTCCCGATACAAAATGGGAAAAGGTGAAAAAAGGCATGAAACAGCGCATGTCCGCCCTCAATCATTTTCTGTCTGATGTTTACCATGACCAGAATATTGTGAAGGATGGCATCGTACCCGCTGAGCTGATTGAGCAGAATCCTTATTATTATCATAAACAGGTGGGGGGAGTAGACATCCCGTTAGATAACCATATCTTTCTTGCTGGAATTGATTTAATCAAGGATGAAAATGGCGATTATCGGGTGTTAGAAGATAATTTGCGGAACCCATCCGGAATGTCTTATGTATTCCAAAATCGTTATGTCATGAGACAAGTCTATCCTGAGTTGTTTTTTCAGCATTCGATCGAAACCCTCGAACAACAATTTTCAGAGCTTCACCAGGCCGTGATCAGCCACGTACCTAAAAATGCTAACCCTTCTAAGCCGCCGGCAGCGGTGCTCCTCACACCGGGTATGTACAATTCTGCTTATTATGACCATGTTTTTTTAGCTCAGCAAATGGGGATTGAACTGGTGGAAGGACGCGACTTAATTGTAAAAGATGATATTGTCTACATGAAAACCATCCGCGGGTTAAAACGAGTGGATATTATTTACAGAAGGATTGATGATGATTTTCTTGATCCAGAAGCTTTCCGTCCCGACTCGGCACTTGGGGTTTCAGGACTGTTGAATGCTTATCGTAAAGGAAATGTATCCATTCTGAATGGCATTGGTAACGGAGTAGCAGATGATAAAGCAATGTATGCCTATGTCCCTGACATGATACGTTACTACTTAGACGAAGAACCCATCATACCTAATGTGGAAACATACTTCCTGAGAGACCCGGAACAAATGGAATATGTGCTGGAGCATTTAGATAAATTAGTTGTAAAGAATGTGGGTGCCTCCGGGGGATATGACATGCTGATTGGTCCTCATGCGGAAGAGAGTGAGCGTGAACTCTTCAGGAAGAAAATTATCGAGAGTCCGTCGCAGTATATAGCCCAGCCCACCATAAAGCTGTCCCGTGCTCCTGCATACCAGGATGGTAAATTTTATCCATGTCACGTCGACCTTCGTGTATTCGTTATGAATGGTGAAACGACGCATGTGATGCCTGGCGGGTTGTCACGAGTTGCCTTGAAAGAAGGTTCGCTCGTTGTGAACTCTTCTCAAGGCGGCGGAGGAAAAGATACATGGATTCTTGCGGAAGGAGGCCAAGCCAATGCTTAGTCGAGTTGCTGATTCACTTTATTGGATGTCCCGAAATATCGAAAGAGCCGAAAACAATGCAAGAGCACTCAGCGTACAGCTGGTAAATATGCTGGAAGCTTCGGATCAGGATATGCTGGATCGCGATTGGGAAGAAGTGCTGGAGATTTCGGCATCGGCCGAGGATTACTACAACCGTTATGAACGGTTGGACCGCGATGCGATGATACATTATTTAACGATTAGTCCCGTAAACCTGAATTCTTTAGCAAACTGTATGAAATATGCCCGCGATAATGCCCGATCTACGAGAGAAATTATTCCGGACGAACTTTGGCAGAGCTTAAATCGATTTCATTTGGAGCAGAAAGGCTGGGAGGAACAGACGTTTACCATCCAGCATACTCAAGGGTATTTAAAGAATCTAATTACGGCCTCTATGACCGCCCAGGGAATTATTGAGTCCTCCATGTCACGCGGGAACCCCTATACGTTCATCAAAATCGGCAAATGGCTCGAGCGTGCGGAAAAAACGGCGCGAATTCTGAACGTCATTTGTGAAAAACACAGGAAAAGTACCCCTGGCGGAACTCATAGCTACTATTATTGGCTTACCGGCCTGCAAGTTCTAAATGGCTATGATGCTTATATTAAAGATAATCCTCCGACGATGGACGCGAAACCGGTGCTGCGATTTTTAATTGACGAACCTGCTTTTCCACGCTCAATCCGTTACTGTATGGACCATGTTTTAAGCGCTGTTCATAAATTGGAAGGTGGGAAAATTTCCAGCTATTCTGAGGAATTGTTTCAAATGCTGGCGACGATCGAAGAAGAGCTGGGGCGGACAAATATAGAAGAATTGGATATGGAAGAATTAATGAAGTTTCTCGATCATTTTCAAGATCGCTGCTATGCGGTAAGCCGCTTGTTTACAGAAACTTATTATTTAGTTGAGCCGGTGCATGTGACATGACACTGCTGCTCTAGGGGGATTTTACGGTGAAATACCAAATTGAACACACAAATACTTTCTACTATGAGAATTTTGTAGATCAGAGTATGAATCATATTAGGCTGAAACCTAGGACCGATGAATGTCAGCGATTACTGCTTTATCGGACAGAAATTAAGCCAAACTCCATGACAAAAGAACATATTGATTTATGGGGCAATCACGTGGAGACTTTTTTCATCCCTCAGAAGCATGAGCATCTTTCTGTGAAAACAATTTCAACAGTAAGCATTCAAAAGAGTCCATTTATACGAATGATTCGCTGTAATGACGAAATGAGATCAATTTTTAATTCAGATCTGTTCCATAATCATTATTTACCATATTTAAATGAAACGCCTTATACGTTTATGTACAAGGAGCAGTTAGAAGAAATCAACAATCTCATTGGCAGTTCGGATGATCCGATCCAATTTGCGCTGGATTTAATGGCATACATTAACCAATCGATCATGTATGATGGTATAGCCACTCAAGTCAATACGAAGGCTTTTGAAGCTTGGCCGTTAAAAGCCGGAGTGTGTCAGGATTATGCTCATATCATGATTGCTGTTCTTCGATCTGCTGGCATTCCTGCTAGGTACGTGAGTGGATATTTGTATGTAGGAGAAGACTCTGCTTTGATCGGTGATGCTGCCACACATGCCTGGGTGGAAATGATGGTCCCAGGAATCGGCTGGGTTGGCCTTGATCCTACGAATAATGTAGAGGCCCTCGAGCATCACATTCGAATTGGCACAGGCAGAGATTATGCAGACGTAAGTCCTTTGCAGGGCGTGTATCGTGGAGGCGGTCAAAACTTAGACGTGAAAGTAAGTGTAACGCTGCTGGATCACTAATGAGGTTCCCTTAACGGAAACTGTGTAAAACTTAGAGGCAGGGACAGAAGTCTTTTAGCCAATATAAAATCCGAACGATGAGGAAATGGTAATGTCATTCTTCCATCATCGTTCGGATTTTTTCTTGTAAAAGATGAAAATTCCAGTCGTTTCTGGACGGGGGATACTTACATTTCCTGTTTTATGTCCCAACTTCTTTCTGTTGAATAAGACACTTTCGACCTGGCATTAAAGATTAGCTTTTATTAGTTTTGATAACTTTCAGATGTTTTCGTCTGCAATTTAATCACATGATAGAGCCCGCCGGCAAGTGCTCCAGCTAAAGCGGGAATCATCCAGCTTAAATTTAATTCAAAGAAAGGAAGCTGACTGATCCACGGTGTCGCAAAAGATAGGTTCACTCCCATAGCATTCAATCCATCATACAAACTTACTATCGAAGTGAGTATAATTGCTCCCCGGTAAACATAAGGTGAATGATGGAAGAAGCGGCTGATAAAGGTCAGGATGATCAGCACAATGGCGATAGGATACACAAATACCAGCACAGGAACAGAATAAGCAATAATCTGATTGAGCCCTATATTGGCAATACTGAAGCTGAGCAGCGTAATCACCATAACCACTGTTTTATAGGATAGCTTAGAAATACGCTGAGAGAAAAACTGTCCACAGGCGACCGTTAATCCTACACAGGTAGTGAAACAAGCGAGAGCCACAATAATGCCCAATAATAAAGTACCAAGATCACCATAGATGATTTTAGCGGCCGCTGATAAAATGGCACTTCCATTATCATAACTTCCTTCAGTGGCCATTTTTGCCCCAATCCAGCCGATGGCTACATACACGCCGGTGAGACCGACAGCTGTCACTAAACCAGCTTGCAGCGTCTTAATGGTTAACTTTTTTTGATCATGGACACCGCGGTCTCGGAAGGAGGTAACGACAATAATTCCGAATGCTAAAGCACCAATAGCATCCATAGTTAAGTAGCCTTCAATAAAACCTGCGAAGAATGGCTGGGCTTGGTATTTTTCGCTTGGCGGCTGAATCGGTCCGTCTAGTAAGAAGAAGCTTCCCGCTACCAATCCTATAATAGCGATAAATAGAGCAGGAGTTAACCATTGACCGATACGGTCGATTAATTTAGATGGATTTAAGCTGACCCAATAAACCATTGTAAAGAAGATCACAGTAAATAGAAACAGTGTCCACGAAGAGGGACTGCTGAACCATGGAACGGCTCCCATTTCATACGCGACATTCGCAGCACGGGGAATTCCAAAGAAGGGACCAATGGCTAAATAGATGACCGAAGTGAAAATAATTCCAAACTTAGGATGAACACGTCCGGCTAATTCAATTGCTCCATTTCGAAAAAAGGAAATACCTGCGACAGTGATCACAGGAATCCCGACACCGGTGAGAACAAAACCGGAAATAGCCAAGAAATAGGAGCTTCCAGATTCCATACCGAGGGATACTGGGTAGATTAGATTGCCGGCTCCAAAAAACAGCGCAAACAGTGTAAAGCCAATAAATAGCGTATCTCTAAACTTCATAGGGGCTCCTCCTCCATAGATGTAATTATTCATATTCTTTGCGTAAAAAAAGCCATCCTGTCCAAGGATGAACTATATAGTAACGATTAATTTTTAAACGGATCGTTTCATCTGCAACGCCGTAAATACTATCAATGTCAAAAAATTATGTCAATCAATATTTTTAAATCGGCAGTGTTTGGAATTTTTTCCAATGAAGAAAGCGTTCTCTTTCTGAGGTCTAATGTTCATCTCAGAACAAGATAGTTTACAGGAGGGGAGGGGGCATATAAAATATGAATATCATTGTTACGCAAGCCTTAAACAAGGGAGACTACACATGATTGATTCGCTTTTGCTTCAATTTATGATTATTGGAACACTGGGGATCGGTTCCCAATGGCTTGCATGGAGATTTCGTCTGCCTGCCATAGTGATTATGTCCATTGCAGGGCTGCTTGCCGGACCTGTATTTGGACTGATGAACCCGGAACATGATTTCGGTGGATTATATGAACCGATTATATCTCTAGCAGTAGCTGTTATTCTTTTTGAAGGCAGCCTTAATTTAGATTTTAAAGAAGTGCGAGGGCTAGGACGTCCCGTTTTTCGAATCGTTACGTTCGGTGCTTTTCTAGGATGGATCTTTGGAGCTTTAGCCGCTCATTATGTTGCCGGGCTGAGCTGGGCGGTTGCCTTTGTTATTGGGGGACTATTTATCGTTACAGGGCCCACAGTCATTCTGCCGCTTCTGCGTCAGGCTAAACTGAAACCAAGACCGGCGAAGATCCTTAAATGGGAAGGGATTATTGTGGATCCGGTCGGTGCTTTACTGGCTGTGTTCGCATTCGAAATTATAAAGTTTCTGCTGGGTCACGACAGCAATCCGACTCAATTGTTATCCTTCCTGCTTGCCTCTATATTTGCAGTCATACTTGGCTGGGCATGTGGGAAAGGGGTAGGCTGGATGTTCGAAACGGGGTATGTTCCGGAGTTTTTGAAATCTCCCGTTGTCTTCACGGTCGTGATTGCCTGCTTTACTATAGCTGATGAAATCACTCATGAAACAGGATTGCTTTCTGTTACAGCCATGGGAATGACGTTAGCGAATATGCATATCTCTTCCATTGATGACATGAGACATTTCAAAGAAAATATCTCGCTATTATTAATTTCCACTATATTCATCATGCTGACGGCATCTTTAACTCAGGAAACCCTGCTGCAAATCTTCCATTTTCGTATTATTGGATTTGTATTGTTGATGCTGTTCATTGTCAGGCCGCTCTCTATCTTCCTGTCTACATGGAGGACAGATTTAACGAAAGCAGAAAAACTGCTGATCGGCTGGATTGCCCCTCGCGGCATAGTTGCTCTTACCGTTGCCAGCTATTTCGCCAGTGTGTTTGGAGATGCTGGATTTGATGATGCCAGCATCCTAATCTCGTTAACTTTTGCCCTTGTTTTTACTACAGTTGTTGCACATGGATTCTCTATTAGCTGGCTTTCCAAGAAACTTGGACTGTCCAACGAAGGGCCTCCTGGAGTTATCATTGCTGGTGGAAGTCAGTTCGCAACAAGGCTTGCGAAAACGTTCGAGGAATTGAAAGTACCTGTTCTCGTTTCCGATTCTTCATGGGAGCGGCTGACGCGGGTGAGATCAGCAGGAGTTAAAACCTATCATGGAGAAATCTTGTCCGAACAAACCGAGTACTATTTAGATATGACGCCTTATGAGTATCTGATTGCGGCGACAGAATTAGATTCTTATAATGCGCTAGTCTGCACCACGTTTGTCCCAGAGTTCGGCCGGAATAATCTCTTTCAGCTCACCTTGAGTAATCGTGAAGGAGATAACTTAGAAGATCTCGTTCACACCATAGGAGGGCGAGTTCTCTTTAAAGACGGCGTCTCCCTGGAAAAATTGAACGAGATGGTGGATCACGGATATGTGTTTAGGAAAACGAATATTACCGAACAATACGGATTTGAAAAGTATTTGGAGAATGTTGATGAAAGTGCAGTGCTAGTATGCATAAAAAAACCGTCCGGAAATATACAGTTCTTTAGTGAATACGGTGACTCCAGAGCTGAACCCTCTGATGTAGTAGTGGCCCTTACTCCCCCTAGTAAAGAATTTGAGAAAATTCAAGAGAAGCTGGAAGAACAGCGGAATGGGCAGAAGGATAAGAAAGATGCGTAACAAGAAGGCATAACTAAAGACTGGGAAGAAATCTTTTAATCCTTAATAAATCCGAACGATGATGAAATGTAATTTACATGATTCCATCATCGTTCGGATTTTTTGTCGTGTATTTTTAGCAAGTTTACAAAATTTATTTTGCTTTAGCCAGCTGTTGTTTTAAGTCCTTGAGTTCTTTTTCCATTCGGTCCAGCTGCTTCTCAGCGTTCTGGACATTGGCACCGTTTGCCTCAAGTTTATCCAAGTCTCCTTGGATCCGAATATAATCAGCTTTCAGAAATGTGATTTGATCTTCAATTTCCCTCTTGTTCATCTTCATCACTCCTTTCTTCTATTGTAGAAGACCTGTCAAGTAAGTATAATAATAGTAATTTTTAACAGGAGGGTAAAGGATGAACATAAAGAGTTTTCAAGATCCGTCACAGTTTGCGAGAGAAGCCGCACCTTTATTAATGGCTCAGGAGGCAGAGAATAACCTTCCTTTAGGAATTATGCATCGGTTACAAGAAGACCCGGCAGCCGTGGAAGATGTGTCCATGCTGGTCCTTTATGACGAAGAGGAACGTCCGGTGTACTTAACGCTAAGAACGCCGCCACACCTATGGATCCTTCCTTCCGTTACATCGGTAACCCGGCAGCAAGTCTGCTTTTTAACAGAGTATTTACGAACGGAGGCGCATGAAGTCCCGGGTATCTTAGGGGAGGAGAATGCGGTCCAGTGGTTTCTGGAAAGGTGGCAAGAGCTAACTGGACAGGAAACGGCACTGCAAATGCATCAGGGCATCTATCGATTAGATAAGCTTGAAGAGATACGGGAAGGGGAGGGGAAATTAATCCTCGCAGCAAGCGGCCAGGAAAAGTTGGTTGCCAAATGGCTGGAGCAATTCTCTATCGAAACGAATACCCCAGCGCCTCAAGATAGTGAGCAGCAAGCGAAAGAGATGATTGACGCTGAGCGAGTGTATTTATGGAAGAAGGGAGAAGAATTTGTTTCCATGGTCTGCCGCGCCCGCACCACTCCTCATGGTGCGACAGTAAACGGAGTGTTTACCCCGGATCAATTTAAGAAGCAAGGATATGCCAGTCAGGCCGTTTGGCAGTTATCGAATCTATTGCTAAGAGAAGGATTTTCGTTCTGTGCCCTCTATACGGATTTAGCAAACCCTACTTCTAATTCAATTTATAAGAAAATTGGCTATCAATGGATTGGTAATTCGAAAGTCTATCATTTTAACTAATTGCAATTATTGGAAAATATTACATTATTTAATCCGATTGGGAATTTTATAGAGGAATTGGAGGAAAACAAACATATAGACAGTTAAAGCGATCATACTTTCATGATCGCTTTCTTAATTTACCTCACTACAGAATTTACATAAATGGTACAAAATATTCGGAATAATGAGGTTTGGGCTGTTCGCTTGTTGTTCGGTATGATAATAGTAACTGGGCCTTCGTACTTATTCCCGCGCTCATCAGAGGAGGTAACAAACATTTGAAGCTATTCAAATTGATCGACAAAGCGATCTTAAAGCTTGAAGAATTCATTTTAAGCTATGCAGTTATTATCATCGCATTGATGGTCGTTGGGAAAGCCTTAAGCAGGGCGCTATTCAACTATTCCCCGCCATTTGCAGATGAAGTTAGTCAAATCTGTATCGTCGTGGCCACCTTTCTTGGAATTAGCTTTGCGGCAAGAAAAGGCCGGCATATCAGTATGTCTGCTTTTTATGATCTTGCACCCTTTAAAGTCCGCAAGATTCTTGCTATTTTCATTCCGGTTGTCACGGCTATTTTCCTATTTATACTTACCTATTATTCTTCCTTGTACGTGTTGGACGTTTATAACTCAGGGAGAGTAACACCGGCTCTGGAAATGCCGGCTTATTACTTATATATCTTCATTCCCATTGGTTTCTTGCTCGGAGGTATTCAATTTCTAAGAAACGCCTGGATTAATATTAAGGATCGGGAGTATGTTTATTTAGGAACGGATGCTAAGGACTATAATGACGAAGAGAAACGCGATGTAAACGAAGAAATCCACCTATAATGAATGGTTTCTTATTAACTAAACTCAATGTATGAAGAAAGGATAACAATATGATCGCGACCCTACTTACGATCATGGTGGTCCTGCTATTATTGAACTTTCCAATGATGATTCCGCTCATGGCAGCTCCATTAATTGTAATGTTCATTTATTTTCCTAATTTGGACCCTATGATTCTTATGCAGCAATTTTCTACCGGAATCGAACCTTATGTACTGTTAGCGGTTCCGTTATTTATATTTGCAGCAGATATTATGACAACAGGAAAGACTTCGAACCGACTGCTCGATTTTATTGGCTCGTTTATAGGTCATATTAGAGGAGGCTATGCCGTCACGACTGCGGCAGCGTGTACGTTGTTCGGCGCGATTTCAGGCTCGACTCAAGCTACGGTTGTTGCGATAGGAAAGCCGATGAGACAGCGATTATTAAAAATTGGCTATAAAGATCATACGGCCATTGCCCTTATCATTAATTCTAGTGATGTGGCCTTGCTAGTACCCCCTAGTATCGGAATGATCATTTATGGGCTTGTCTCGGGAACATCTGTCGGCGACCTGTTTATAGCGGGAATTATACCCGGAATTATTGTCTTCGTCTGCTTTGCTATTTATAGTGTGATTCACGCTAAAGTGACGAAGATCCCGCTTGCGGAGAAAGCTTCCTGGAGCGAACGCTTGAAAATGACGAGAAGGGCACTGTTTCCATTGGGCTTTCCCGTTATTATCATTGGCGGAATATACAGTGGGATCTTCAGCCCAACGGAAGCAGCAGGGATGTCTGTTCTGTATGCCTTTCTACTAGAAGTCGTACTATTCCGTTCCATTCATCTTAAAGAACTTCCCCGTATAGCGAGGTCGACAGGTCTTGTTACCTCTGCCGTATTTGTTCTGGTGGCAGGTGGACAAGCATTCACCTGGGTCATCTCCTTCGCAAGGATCCCGCAGATGATTTCAGAAGCTGTATTAGGAACCGATCCCAGCGGCATTTATGTGCTGTTCATGGTTACTATCTTTTTCTTTATCGGCTGTATGTTTGTCGATCCGATTGTCGTCATTTTGGTGTTAACGCCAATCTTTTATCCACCGGCGGTTGCTGCAGGTATTGATCCTGTGCACTTAGGGGTAGTCATTACCTTCCAGGCGGCTTTAGGTTCAGCAACACCACCGTTTGGAGTAGACATATTTACTGCAAGTGCTGTGTTTAATAAACCATACCTGCAAGTCATTAAGGGAACACCGCCTTATATTATCATGCTGGTGCTTATTTCTATTTTATTAATT
This sequence comes from Halobacillus rhizosphaerae, assembly GCF_046719735.1. Taxonomy (NCBI): domain Bacteria; kingdom Bacillati; phylum Bacillota; class Bacilli; order Caryophanales; family Bacillaceae; genus Halobacillus; species Halobacillus rhizosphaerae. Next base: position 39,018 of record NZ_JAUTWQ010000012.1, on the reverse strand, counting down.
TACTTTGAACAACTTTCACTCGCTTTTCTTTAAAGCAAAGCGTGGAGGTCTATTTATAAAAATTGGGAGGTCATCATTATTTTAAAAAAGAAGAGAGTATTAGGATTAGTGATGCTGTTTGTGTTGAGTCTAGTATTATCGGCCTGCGGAGGAAATGATGAAAGCAGCTCTGGCGGCAGCAGTGACGGGAAAACTTACAACTGGAAATTCGTAACGGAAGAAGTAAAAGGGCAGGTTCAATATGAGTATGCTCAGGAGTTTGCCAAACGAATGAAGGAGAAATCCGACGGAAATGTAAACATTCAAGTTTATGAATTTGGCGGTCTTGGCAGTGAAGTGGACCAGGTGGAACAATTGCAGAACGGAGCCGTACAAATGGCGGTTATGTCTCCAGGTTTTACAGGTAACATGGTGAAAGAGGGACAGATTTTCGCCTTGCATTTCTTATTTCCTGAAAGTGTGAAAACGACGCAAGAGATATTAAATACAAGTGAAGCCCTTAATACAGATTTGCGTAATAAATATGAAGAGCATAGCATTACGCCGTTATCTTACTGGACAGAAGGAGCCATGCAGTGGACCTCCAGTAAAAAAATTGAGAAACCTTCAGATTTTGAAAACTTTAAAATGAGGACCCAAACGTCTCCGCTTATTTTAAGATCTTATAAAGCGTATGGAGCAGATCCTACACCGATGAGCTGGTCGGAGCTTTATACAGCCCTTGATCGTGGTACGGTGGAAGGAGAGGAAAATCCAATCTTCTTTATCGGGGACGCTTCTTTTAATGAAGTACAAGATTATATGACTCTATCCAGTCACAATAACTACGTAGCCATGACTACCGTTAATAATGATTGGTACGAAAGTCTTCCTGATGATATAAGAGGTATGGTCGATGATACGACGAAGGAAATGCAGGATTGGGTCTTTAAAGAACAGAAGCAGCAAAATGAAGATTGGTTGAAAAAAATCAAAAATGATAAAGAAAATCCTACTGAGATTGTAGAATTAACGGATGAAAATCGCGAGAAATTCAAACAAGCAGCGAAACCTGTTCGCGATTATTATCGTAGTGATGTTTCTACTGTAGATGGTAAGATTTTAGATAAACTTCAAAAAGAAATTGATTCAGCATCAGGGGAATAACCATTTGTTTGGTTTCTTTTCCTAGGGTGGAATAGCATTAAAGGAAGTCATTTAGTTATGAATCCGAACGATGAGGGAATGTTACCAATGATTCCATCGTCGTTCGGATTTTTTGTTTCTTGAGGATCGATGGCGGACGTTACCGTTTTATTCCTCCACTGATTAAAGGAGAAAGAAAAGTGTGACATGTGTGTATGGAAGAGATAACATATTATTTTTGGAATTTTTAAAAAATATAAAGACTTTGTATGCGCTTTCAGTTATGATGAAGTAGAGGAGGTGGAAAAGGATGGAAGACTATCCGGTTCATTATGATGGAAGTGGTAAGATAGAGTTGAAAGAAGCACCTGACTCTCATCCTGTGGCAGAAGTAACTGACGAAGCAAGAAAAAATATAGGTGGGAACCCTTTTGAAATTAAATGAATCCCATCCTCGATTTGTCACTTAGACAAGTCTTTTTTTTTGGAACAAATAAATTGACTTGAATGAAACCGTCCTTTATGATGATATTCGTGTTCAGTTATCTTTAATTCAAGATAGTATTTTGTCATCTTGGATTTCATGAACATGAAGCTCAAATAGGAAGGTGAATGATTATGTCAAAAGTATTGTATATTACAGCTCATCCACACGATGAAACACAATCTTACAGCATGGCAGCGGCATCCGCATTTATCAATAAATATAAGGAAGTTAATGAGAGTGATGAGGTTGTTCATATAGATCTTTATAAAGAAAATATTCCTCACATAGATGCGGACGTATTCCAAGGCTGGGGGAAACTGCAGTCGGGGAAAGGTTTTGAAGAACTGAGTCAGTCCGAAAAAGAAAAAGTCGGACGCTTATCTGAACTAAGTGAGCAGTTTATTGACGCGGACAAATATGTATTTGTGACTCCTTTATGGAACTTCTCGTTCCCTCCTGTCATGAAAGCCTATATTGATTCCGTTGCTGTAGCTGGGAAGGCTTTTAAATATACGGAAGAAGGACCAGTTGGACTTCTTACTGATAAGAAAGCTCTTCACATCCAGGCCCGCGGAGGAATCTACTCTGAAGGACCGGCAGCTGGGATGGAAATGGGGGACCGTTACTTGCAAACGGTGATGAATTTCTTTGGCGTCCCTTCTTATGAAGGATTATTTGTCGAAGGTCATGCTGCGATGCCAGATAAAGCTGAAGATATTAAGCAGGATGGTATTAACCGTGCGAAGGATTTAGCGCAAACCTTTTAATAAAACTGCACGACACACAAAAGTAGTCTCTCTCAGAAAACTCGAACCCTACAGTGGTTCGGGTTTTTTCTATTAAGATACGGATTCCATTTACCTTAAAGGCAGATATGATAAAATGCATGTATCTTTATCTGCTTCTAAATTTTGAGCAGACTGTGGTTGGGGAGGAGAGATGGAATGAAATTTGTGTTACTATTCGGCCCCCAGGCAGTGGGCAAAATGACCGTGGGGCAAGAGCTTGCGAAAATTACAGGTCTTAAGCTTTTTCATAATCACATGACGATAGATTTACTGGAACCTCTTTATGGTTTTTCTGAGGAGATGTGGAGATTAACGCACTTGTTTCGCGAGGAAATATTCAAGTCCTTTTCTGCCAGCCATCATTATGGAATGATTTTCACTTATGTATGGGCGTTTGATCAGCAGAAAGATTGGGATGCCGTAGAAAATATGTCTGCGATTTTCAGTGCCCAGGGGGCCGATACTTATTTTGTAGAACTGGAAGCTGATATGGACGTTAGACTAGATAGAAATAAAACCCCTCATAGACTCCAGAACAAACCAACAAAGAGGAATCTTGAACAATCCGAACAGCATTTGAAAAGCACGATGAAAAAACTCCGGTTAAATTCTTACCCAGGAGAAATTGAGCAAGAGAACTATTTAAGGTTGAATAATGAACAGTTAACCCCTGAAATAGCTGCTCAGATGATTAAAGAACATTTCAACTTATAGGCTTGGATGATTCTGTCAATTTGTATGTATAGAAGGAGGGGGAGAAGATGAGCAGCCATTTAGAAGAACATTTAAGGGAGCTTGAAGAACGACATTTAAAGCTGGACGTTCGTAATTCCTATGAGCATCTTAATGCTATCCTCGCTGACGAGTTTTGGGAAATAGGAAGTTCAGGCTATCCATACGATAAGAAAGAATGCTTGGAGAGTGGTGTGGTCCTTTCGGAAATGACGCTGCACAATTTTAAGATTCAGTCATTAGCTGAAGGTGTAACTTTAACTACATATTTTGTCGCCGACCAGACAAGAAAAAGAAATACGCTGCGAAGCTCTATTTGGAAATATATCGATCAACGTTGGCAGCTTTATTTCCATCAGGGTACGATAACGGATTTGGAAGTCAATTGCAGTGAAGCACCTCAAACCGATCCAACTGACATCATGAAGGACAAAAAATCCGAACGATAAGGGAAGAATGGAGTACGTATTTCCTCATCGTTCGGATTTAATTTTAAAGACTTATTTTTCGTGTATTATTCTGATGAATTATTCACTTTCAGAAGGGGACCGGTATGCAAGCCACTCGTGGTAAAGATGACTTACAATTGCCTTAATAACAGCATAGGCAGGAATGGCAAACAGCAAGCCGATAAATCCTGCCAGACTTCCAGCCGCTAGAATAATCGTAATGATCGTAAGCGGGTGAATACTTAATGCCTTCCCCATAACGTTCGGAGAGACAAAGTTTCCTTCGATTTGCTGAGCAACCAGCATAATAATTACGACATACACGGCCATCATGGGATCCTGGAATAGACCGACAAGCATGGCAGGCAGAACGGCAAGAAATGGACCGATAAACGGGATAACATTCATTAGCATGGCGAACAGTGCGAGAGTAAGAGAATAAGGCAGGCCGATAATTAAATAACCGACAAGCAGAATGAGACCGACGACAATACTGACGGTCACCTGGCCTAAGATGAAGGCATTCAACGTATGGTCAATGGATCCTGCTAACCTTTCAAAGCTATCTCCAACTCTGCGTCCGAGAAACTGCTTCACAAACGGAACAAATTTCTCGCCATCTTTTAACATGAAGAATAAGAAGAACGGGACAAGCACAAGAGCAAATACAAAACCGATTAGCTGACTGATAAAGTTGATTAATATCTTGGAAGCATTTTGCAGGTAGCTTTGCAGATTATCTACAACACTGTTAATGGTGCTGTCAAATTGGCTGGGGATAATATCCTGATTCTGCTGCCAATAGTTAATACTGTCGGTAAACATATTAACCATAATTGGAAAATTATCAATTAACTTTGAGAATTGCTGCTGGGCTACAGGAGCGATAAATTGAGTGATTAAGAATCCAATGAAAATATAAAGCACAAAAATGGTTAATATAGCAAGAAGACGGTGAATTTTATTTCGTTCAAGGAAATGCAGCACCGGCCTTGAAATGTAAAATAGGATCCCTCCGCCAATTAGAGGAACGGCGATCGCTCCAATGTAAGTGAATATGGGCTGAAAGAAGAATCCAATCAGATGAATCATGTAAATAAGCAGGCTGACTAAAATGCCAACCACAATTGCTTGGAACCATCGTTTATGAATCAATTGCGACACACCTTTATGTAAAAAATTTGGGATCTTACTTAATGTTCGAGATTCCAGCAAATAATTCCTGTTATAAGTTTACTTTATTCTAATCTATTTATAAACTTAAGAAAAGCATAAGCATGCTTGTACGGACAGAGATCGCCCTTGATGATCTCTTCTACCCCGTAAAGAATGGAACAGCAATTAGAACTTAAGGAGGAACAGTGTGATGAAAGAAGATTTACTGCAGAGATTTACATCTTATGTGAAAATTAATACGCAATCAGATGAAAGTGTAGATAGTACACCGTCTACAGAGGGGCAATTGATCCTCGCCAATCAACTGGTTCAAGAATTAAAAGATATTGGCATGGAAGAGGTTGAAATGGACAGGTACGGTTATGTGATGGCTTCTTTGCCTGCCAATACAGAGAAGGAAGTCCCTGTGATCGGTTTTCTTGCCCATGTGGATACGGCGACTGATTTTACAGGGGCGGGTGTGAACCCTCAGGTGGTTGAAAATTATCAGGGCGGCGGCATTCCACTGAACGAAACTGTAACTCTTTCTCCTGAAGATTTTCCTGAGCTTGAGGGATATATAGGTCATACGTTAATTACAACGGATGGAACGACTCTTTTAGGTGCGGACAATAAAGCCGGAGTGACCGAAATAATGACAGCCATGGATTATTTAATTCAGCATCCTGAAATCAAGCACGGCAAAATAAGAGTAGCCTTTACACCGGATGAAGAAATTGGACGCGGTCCGCACAAATTTGACGTCGATCGTTTTGGAGCCTCCTATGCTTATACAGTGGATGGCGGCCCGTTGGGTGAATTGCAATATGAGAGCTTTAATGCTGCGATGGCGAAAGTAACTTTTAATGGAAATAGTGTTCACCCAGGTACTGCAAAAGATAAAATGGTCAACGCGGTAAAGCTGGCTATGCAATTTAACGAGGGGCTTCCAGCTGGACAGGCACCTGAACATACAGAGGAGTATGAAGGCTTCTTCCACTTGAATTCATTTGAGGGAGATGTAGAAAAGACGCAGCTAGTTTACCTCATTCGTGATCATGATAAGGAGAAGTTCGCGGAGAAGAAGCAAACCATGCTGCAGATCGCAGACCGTTTGAGAGAAGAGTATGGGGAGAACAGCATTTCTCTGGAAATGAAGGATCAATATTACAATATGGGTGATAAAATCAGGCCCGTAAAAGAAATCGTAGATAAAGCAAGTAAAGCCATGAAGAATATAAATATCGAACCACTCGTGAAACCAATCCGTGGAGGTACAGACGGTTCCCAGCTCTCCTATATGGGTCTTCCTACACCGAATATCTTTACCGGGGGAGAGAATTTCCATGGGAAGTTCGAATATGTTTCCCTCGATAACATGGAAAAAGCCACTCAAGTTATTGTAGAAATTTCCCGCCTCTTTGAAGAAGAAGCGTAAGCGGAAAACTCAACGGCTGGAAGGGTCCGCAGCCTCTTAATCAAACGTTTGTTTAAGGCACGGCGAACCGTAAAATAAGACGAAGAAGAAAGATCTGGCAGCTTCTTGCTAAAGTCTATTTGTATGAACCGTGTATAACACTATTCCTATTTATCATACTAAGTTTAGGATGGATTCAACGAAAACATTAGATTGACAAAACACGGTGGCATGCTATGATTAAGTTAGAATTTAGCATTTCCTAAAGGGGAGTAGCTGTACAATAGAGTCGTCATTCCGGGAAGCATCCCCGGCTCTATTGGCAACGGACGTTGTTAGCGAGACCTTTACCCACCGTGGTAAAGGTCTATTTTTTATGGTCTTTACCTCAGTGGCAGGTAAGACCATTTTTTTATACAAAAAAGGAGAGAGATGCATGGAGGCACAATTATTGATCGAATACGGGTGGGTGCTGCTGGTACTTGTTGGCTTAGAAGGAATTCTGGCGGCTGACAATGCCTTAGTACTGGCAATTATGGTAAAACATTTACCAGATAATAAGCGGAAGAAAGCCTTGTTTTACGGACTTTTTGGAGCTTTTATTCTCCGATTTGGATCATTATTCGTCATATCTTTCCTGGTGGACGTCTGGCAGGTTCAGGCCTTGGGTGCCGCCTATCTCCTGTTTATTTCCATCAAGCATTTAGTGGATAAATGGAGGAAAAATCGAGAAGGACAGGTGGAAGAAGAGGAAGAGGATAAAAATGCTGCCAGTGGTTTCTGGGCAACCGTTTTTAAAGTGGAAATTGCCGATTTAGCTTTTGCTGTAGATTCAATACTTGCTGCGGTTGCTTTAGCCGTTTCTCTTCCAGAAACGAATCTCCCGAGTATCGGAAGTCTGGATGCTGCCCAGTTCATTGTAGTGCTGGCCGGAGGAATGATTGGGATTATTATCATGAGATTTGCGGCAAACGTATTTGTCGATCTGCTGCATTCCCGTCCAGGGTTAGAAATTGCAGCTTTTGTCATTGTCGGCTGGGTAGGGGTGAAGCTGGCTGTTTCTACACTCGCACATCCCAATATACATGTGATTGACGAGCACTTTGCCCATTCCGTGTTATGGAAGGTCATATTTTATGGTGTGCTCGTGATGATTGGCAGTCTAGGCTGGTTCTTATCCAAAAAAGAAAAGGAATGAAATCGGGACGCTGTTTGAGGTTTGCATGGAGAAGGAAGCTGAAAGTTTGTGATTGAGCTCAAACAGAGTAAAATGTGGTTAAGATTATTAATAAAAGGGGGCGTAGGTATGGGGAAAGCGTCAACCCAACCATCGGAGCAATTTCACTACATTAAAAATAGAATTCAAATGCTGAGCCAAGTGGTTTCAACTATGGATCCTGAGCAAGTAGATATGGATGATTTTACTCGAGTCCTTGACATGATTCAGCAGCTGCAAATGAAAATGGAGCGATTTAAGAAGGACTGGGAAAGTAATTAAATGAGACGTGAACTATTTTTATAAGTGAGGAGATATCTCTATGTCATGGGAATGAAGCTCCTGCAAACAAAATAGTTATCATTCAGTCGAATACGGATTACAATTGAGCTAGATGATCGGAAAGTGAGGGATATTTAATGACGCTGCATCATTTTCATTTAAAAGCGGATTGGCCCGGCGGCCGAAATGAAGTGGGCTGGATCGAAGCAGATAAATTAAAAACGAAAATATCTATTCCTAAAGAAATGAATGGACCAGAAGTAGGTACAAATCCTGATGAAATGTTATTAGGAGCTGCTGCTACTTGTTATATTATTAGTCTGGCAGCAATGATTGAGCGGGCGAATTTACCCTTGAAAGAAATGAACATGGATTCGGAAGGGGTTGTAGATGTAACCGACGGAGTGTTTACGTACCAAAAAATTATTCATAAACCGCGCGTGGTCTTAGCGAAGAGTGCAACAGAAAACGATTTGAAGAAGCTTAATCAATTAGTGAAAAAAGCAGAAAAAAGCTGTATGATATCCAAAGCCATTCAAGGCAACGTAGAATTAGAATTGCAGCCAGATACTCAAATTGAATCTTAGGTAAAAGAGGGGGAGATGAAATCCCCACATTTAATGACAATCAATTAAGGAATTGCAAAGATTTACTCTGAATGACCGCTCCGGAAATACACTCCGCTTTTCGCTGGCGGCTGGTTTGCCTCCTCGTGCTCCGCACTGTGGGGTCAAACCTAGGCCATCCTCCCGCAGAAGTCTCCGTGTATTTCCTACGCTGGAATGGTTTTATTTTCACTTTCATTTTACTTTGTGCAACAGAGGAGCCTGAGTAATAAAATGTTGGAACCGTCTATAAATCTTTCTTCATGCAGGATGAAAAATCCGAACGATGATGGAATCAGGGCGTTACATTTCATCACCGTTCGGATTAAATTATGCCTATAAGACCTCTGTCTCAGTCTCTTTCAGGCAATTTAGAATACATAGACGCGTGCCTCGTAAGGAAGAAGGGTTACACTTTGGATGTTGTTGTGTTTTTCTGCCTCTCTATTCGATAGAGCGAGTGCTTGATTACTTAAGCTTTTGTTCCCTTTAAATACAGCTTCCTGCGCAGTTAAGTTAGTCATGACCAGGGCTTGCTTCTCTCCCAGCGTCCGAGTGTAGGCATAAATCTGCGGATCTTCTTCCATGAGGAGGTCATAGCTTCCATAAGTAAACAGATCATACTGCTTTTTCAAACGTATCATAGCTTTGTAGTAGTTTAAGATGGAAGCGGGGTTGTCAAGCTGATCCTCTACATTAATCTCTGTATAGTTACTATTGATCTTGAGCCACGGCTTGCCTGTAGTAAACCCAGCTTTATCTTTGCTGTTCCACTGCATAGGAGTACGGCTGTTATCGCGGGAAGTTTTCCAAAGAACTTCCATGATCTCATTATGAGGCAACCCTTCCGCCTTTTTATTTTCGTAAAGGTTTTTAGCTGCAACATCGTCATAATCTTCTATAGAAGGGAAGGAGAAGTTAGTCATTCCAATTTCCTGCCCCTGATAAATGAACGGTGTACCCTGCATTAGGAAATACATGGTACCAATAGCTGTGGCACTTTCACGCCAGTATTTCCCGTCATCGCCCCAAGTCGAAACGACGCGGGGTTTATCATGATTTTCAACAAAAAGAGCGTTCCAGCCGTCTCCTTCGAGACCTTTCTGCCAGCGAGTCAGAGCCTGCTTAAGTGCAGGGATATCAAGCTGCTGATCTCCATCCTGTTCCCAAAGGTCTAAATGTTCAAATTGAAAGACCATGTCCATTTTTCCTTCTTTTCCTACCCACCTGTAAGCATCGTCAGCGCTGACTCCGTTAGCTTCTCCTACAGTCATGGCATCATAATTATCATAGGTTTGCTCTTTAAATTCTTGCAGGAATGAATGGATCCCTTCCTGATTCATATGCATATCAAAGGAGGATACATAGTCAGTTTGGTCAGGATTGGGTAAGTCTGGCAATCCTGGCCGTTTTTTAATGTGGCTGATGGCGTCAATTCTGAAGCCGTCAATCCCTTTATCCAGCCACCAATTGACAGTGTCATAGAGAGCTTCACGCACTTCTTTGTTTTCCCAGTTTAAATCAGGCTGCTTCGTAGAAAAAACATGGAGATAATATTGATCTGTTTTCGAATCGTATTCCCAGGCGGACCCGCCGAAGATACTCTCCCAGTTGTTCGGTTCTTTCCCGCCTTTACCGTCCCGCCAAATATACCAGTCGCGTTTTGGGTTATCCTTAGAGGAACGTGATTCAATAAACCACGGATGCTCATCACTCGTATGATTTAAGACAAGATCAATAATCAGCTTCATTCCGCGTTTATGTACTTGCTGAAGAAGCCGGTCGAAGTCATCCATGGTACCAAACTCTTCTAAAATATCCCGGTAGTCGGAAATATCATATCCGTTGTCATCTTTAGGGGATTTATACATGGGACAGATCCAGATGAAGTCTATTCCTAAATCCTGCAGGTAATCCAGACGCTCGATCATCCCTTGGATATCCCCGATGCCATCACCATTGGAATCCTGAAAACTTTGCGGGTATACCTGATAGCCGATTGCTTCTTTCCACCAAACTCTTTCCATAAAAAAACCTCTTTTCCATAATAGATTTCTGCCGTCCAGTTATCGGATTTCCTGATCCGTTTGATACGATCCACTAAGATGTCTTTATTTACAGCGGTTGTCTTCATTGTACATGAACGTCCCTTTTTATGATGAATTCTAAATGAGGTGGGATCCTGGCCGATCCTCGCTTATGGGAATACAAAAACCCCATTAATTAATGCAATCGGTTGCATTAATATTTTAGAATTACCTTATTATCTGTAAGGTTAATTACACTATTTTAGTGAAGCAATCGATTTCATTAATAGATTTATAGTAGCGGATATCGGAAGTTTTTACAATCTCTTTTAGAGACCGATAAGAAAAAGGGGATTTGGCACAATTCTTACGGTGGAGACTTAGGGAGGTGGAAAAGATCAAGAGAAATGGGGCGGGTGAAGAGGCAGGCTCCACCTCACTCCAATTTACTTTTGTTTTTATGATTGTTCGTCCAGCTTGTTTAACAAGTTGTCTAGCTTCTGGGAAATCCTAATCACTTCTTCATAATCATTAGCATGGTTATAAACTTCATACATTTTTTGTCTGATGTCTTCAATTTTCTGTTCTAATAGAATTTTATCAATCATTTGGGGTCCTCCAATAAATAACTTATTCTTTATTTTCCCGATTTAATGACTCTTCTAACAGGATATTGTCGAATAATAAACAATTTGTACATCAGTGAAATGATCTTCCTACCCCATACCAAAAATGTGAGGAACCACTATTTAAAGTAGTTAAAAAGGAGGGGGGTCTGCTTTCCAAATAAAGTTCGTCTTCCATTTGACCGCAATACATAAGTAGCAAACTTCTTCCAGCTTTTGTTGGTATACTTCACTCCTTGTTCTTAGTATAATGGGAACAAACGTTCTTGTAAATAGGAGAGTGGTCACTATGAAGGGCATATTATGCCGATCTCTTGAACAAAAACTAAAGCTAACCTTAATTTATATGGATTCTTCTGGACGTTTGTCTCAGAGAACCATTCGAGTCATTGGGGTTAGAGAAGAAGACGTTCTTGCTTTCTGTTACATGAAAAAACAGGTGAGGACGTTTAAGCAGAAGAATATTTTAGCTGCGCATCCTTGTCAGGGGACTCTTCGGAAGGGGAAGTCTATATAAGGTGTTGCGCTGTGTTAGGGTAAACAGCTGGTTTTGCCGGCAGTCAGATAAGCGGATGGATTGCGAGTTCTGTTTATTTCCTATATATTTATAGTATTACAACTGAATACAGAATCCTTCGGGGTCGGGTGAAAATCCCAGCCGGCGGTAATGAACGATTTTGTTCTGAGCCCGCGACGGGGAAACAGTGGCATTCACGTTTCCTCCTGATTTGGTGCATATTCCAAAGCCGACAGTTACAGTCTGGATGGGAGAAGGAGCGAGAACATAATTGGTACAGGTGTTGTTTTTTTACATGTACCCTTTATTTAGTGTACTTAAATTTTTAAGTCATTCAGGACCCTGGGGAAGTATGTCTTCTTCAGGGTTTTTTTGTTCGCTTTTTTAAAGACCGACCTGTCTAGTATTTTACTCATATTAAGGGGTGAGCGCGTGAATCGAGATGAGCATTATATGGCATTATCTATTCAAATGGCAAAAGAGACGAAAGGCCAAACGAGTCCGAACCCATCCGTGGCTGCCCTGGTCATTCATGATAATCAGGTGGCTGGTATGGGGGTGCACGTGAAAGCGGGAGAGCCTCACGCGGAAATCCATGCTCTAAGGATGGCAGGACAAAAGGCAGAGGGGGCAGAAATCTATGTCACGCTTGAACCTTGCAGCCATTTTGGTAAAACTCCCCCGTGTGCCCAGGCGATCATTGACGCCGGTATTTCACGAGTGATTATTGCTTCTCATGATCCTAATCCGAAAGTGGCCGGACGCGGGGTTGAGATGATGAGGCAGGCAGGAATTGAAGTGAAAGAACAGGTTTTAAAAGAAGAAGCCGATCGTTTAAATCACGTGTTTTTTCATTTTATCCAAACTTCAGAGCCTTATGTTCGGTTAAAGTCTGCAATGAGTCTTGATGGAAAGATTGCCACTTCATCAGGGGAAAGTCAGTGGATCACCGGAGAGGAAGCGCGGCGGGACGGTCATCAATACCGGCATCAATCTGATGCGATTCTAGTTGGTGTAAATACGGTTTTAATGGATAATCCTAAGTTAACGGCAAGGATCGAAGGCGGCGGAAAGAATCCGGTCCGCATAGTACTCGATACCAATCTCCGGACTCCGCCTTCTTCGCAAATCATTCAGAGCGATGACGCCCCGACTTGGATATTTACCGGTAATCAATTAAAGGAGGATCAGCTCCAACCGTTTCGGAGATTTTCTCATGTGAAGATTATTCCGCAAAAGGGTTCTAAAGTATTCGTGGAACAAGTGCTGCAGTACCTGGGTGAACAGCAACTAACTTCTCTATTAATCGAAGGCGGGGGAACGGTAGCTGACGCATTCGTACGGGCGAATAAAGTAAACGAAACGATTACTTATCTTGCTCCGAAGCTAATTGGCGGCAAACACGCCTTAACTCCTGTGGCAGGAGAAGGAATAAAGCAGCTGAAAAATGTAGAATCATTTGAGATTGAAACCTTCGAACAGCTTGGTGAAGATATGAAAATTGTTTCGGTGAAGAAGGAGGGGTCCTGAATGTTTACAGGAATTGTAGAAGAAATTGGAACCGTAAAAGCCATTACTAGCAAAACGGAATCGCTGGAATTGAATATTCAGGCCAAAGAAGTTCTTACCGATGTGGAGCTTGGGGCAAGTATCTCTATAAATGGTGTTTGTTTAACCGTAACCAGCTTTACGGAGCGGGACGTACAATTTGATGTGATGCCCGAAACCTTCCGTGCTACTAACCTGCATCAATTAAAGCAGGGAAGTAAAGTGAATCTGGAACGGGCAATGGCAGCAAATGGACGATTTGGCGGACACTTAGTTTCAGGCCATGTCGACGGGACGGGTACCATTGTTTCTAAGAAGCCCGAATCCAATGCGGTTTATTATGAAATTGAAATGCCCTCGGACCTTAGCAGCTATTTTGTGCATAAAGGCTCCATTACAGTCGATGGCACAAGCCTAACCGTATTCGGTGCCGTGGATAACAAGGTGACTATATCCTTGATCCCGCATACGATGGAGCATACGATATTAGGCGTAAAAGCTCCCGGTGATCAAGTGAACATAGAAATCGATATGCTGAGTAAATATGTGGCCCATTTTTTAAAGAACGATAAGCAGGAAGAACAAGGCTCTAACATCACTAAAGAGTTTCTGAAAGGGAACGGATATGCATAAAAAGAGGATGTGAAACGATGTTTGATTCTATAGAAAAAGCCATTGAACAATTAAAAATGGGAAAGGTTGTTATCGTGTGTGATGATGAAGATCGTGAGAATGAAGGCGATTTAGTCGGACTTGCCGAGCATGCGACCCCTGAGATGATTAATTTTATGATTACGTACGGCAAAGGTCTGGTTTGTGCTCCCATTACGGATAAGCTGGCAAGTGACCTCGAACTGATGCCGATGGTCGACAATAGCACAGACCCTAACAAGACAGCCTTTACAGTGAGTGTCGATCATAAGGATACGACCACTGGTATTTCAGCAGATGAGCGTGCGTTAACGATTCGGAAAATGCTGGATACCGAAACTACAGCAAGCGACTTCCAGCGTCCTGGTCATATTTTCCCGCTGGTAGCTAAAGAGGGCGGCGTACTGCGAAGAGCAGGGCACACTGAAGCATCCGTTGATTTAGCCGTTCTGGCTGGCTCAAAGCCGGCAGGAGTGATCTGTGAAATTATTAAAGATGACGGCACTATGGCCAGAGTACCTGATCTACGGAAGATGGCAGATGAATTTGACATTCCAATGATTACGATTGCGGATCTCATTCAATACCGCCACAAAAATGAAAATCATGTAAAGCGGGAAGTAGAAGTCAGCCTGCCCACGGAGTATGGAGATTTCCGTGCGGTCGCTTATAGCAATGATATTGATTATAAGGATCATATTGCCTTAATTAAAGGTGAGATTAAAGCTGGTGAACCTACCCTGGTACGGGTTCATTCCGAGTGTTTAACGGGGGATGTGTTCGGTTCATACCGCTGTGACTGCGGACCTCAGCTTCATAATGCTCTTAAGCAGATTTCTGAAAATGGCAGCGGTGTGCTTTTATATATGCGGCAGGAAGGCAGAGGGATTGGTCTGCTGAATAAATTATTTGCTTATAAACTTCAAGAAGAAGGACTCGACACAGTCGAAGCCAATGAAAAATTGGGATTCGGCCCTGATTTAAGAGACTATGGAGTGGGAGCGCAAATTCTGCGGGACCTCGGAATCTCCAAGTTGAAATTGCTCACGAATAATCCGAAGAAAATTTCCGGCTTGGGCGGTTACGATTTGGAAGTGGTCGAAAGAGTGCCCATTCAAATGGAGTCACGCAAAGAGAATGAAAATTACTTAAGAACAAAGCAATCGAAAATGGGACATTTATTTCATTATTAAGGAGTGGTAAAAATGGTTAGAACATTAGAAGGAGATTTAGTAGGAAGCGGTTTAAAAATCGGGATTGTCGTAGCACGCTTTAATGACTTTATTACGAGCAAGCTGTATGAAGGAGCTGCCGATGGTTTGAAGCGTCATGGTGTAGATCTTGACCAAGTGGAAGCGGCCTGGGTGCCGGGAGCTTTTGAAGTCCCGATGGTCGCTGGAAAAATGGCGAATTCCGGTAAATATGACGCTGTCATTACCCTCGGAGCTGTAATTCGCGGCTCCACTCCCCATTTTGATTACGTATGCGGCGAAGCAGCTAAAGGTGTGTCTCAAGCCTCTGTGCAAAGCGGTGTCCCTGTAATCTTTGGAGTGATTACCACTGATACAATTGAGCAGGCAATTGAACGGGCAGGAACGAAAGCCGGAAATAAGGGCTGGGAAGCCGCAACAGCAGCCATTGAAATGGCCAATTTAAATCGATTACTTGATTAATGGACAAGCCGTTTCAGGGAATGAACTCCCTGAAACGGCTTTTTTATGTTTTTGAATCAAATTTAAGGGAAATCGCTAATAGGCAGAAGAACTTATTTGAAGGAAAGGGGGCGGGGGGATGGCTGTAAGAGTCGTCTGGTTCAGAAAGGATTTACGTTTGCAGGATCACACTGCTCTCGCTCAAGCGGTACAAGATGCAGAGGCAGATGATCGAGTCCTTCTGTTTTATCACATTCACCCTGATTTAATTGACACCTTTACCGTCCGTCATGATTACTATTTCCAAACATTGCAGTCGTTTGTAAGCGATTGTGAGGACCTGAAAGCACCTGTGCATTTTCTATACGGGGAGCTGGAGCACGCCTTTCAGCAATTAGTAAATAATGAAAGCAGCATAAAAGGTTTTTATTTTAATTATGATGAGAGCGGGTTCGGCAAGAAACGAGATGATCAGCTGGTTAACTGGCTGCATGACAAAGGAATAAACGTGTATAAGTCGCTTGACCATCACATTCATTCAGCAGGTGAGATTGAAAAGAAAGATGGTGGATATTATAAGGTTTTCACGCCTTATTTCAAACAATGGCAGAAGCTGGACAAGCCTTTAAGGAGAAAAGTAGATCACCAGAAGCTTAAGCAGCATGCCGCTGATCACCAAAGTTCCTATAAAAAAGGCAGGAATAAATATGACAGCCTGATGAAACAATGTCAGAACGACTGGGATGGGATTGGCGAACAAGCGGCTCTGGAGCGGCTGGATTGGTTTCTTGATGGAGCTATTTATGACTATGACCATGACCGCGACTTTCCAGCCGTGGATGGGACCAGCCTGATGTCCCGTTATTTACGGACAGGTGCGATTTCACCTAGAACTATTTACCATAGAGTCCTAGAAGAAACAGCAGGAAAGGCTGGAGTAAAAGGGGCAGATACATTTATACAGGAGATCGCATGGAGGGATTTCTATAATATGATCTTTCATTATTATCCGAACGCGGCGGACGAGGAAATGGTGGAGAAATACCGTGAACTGCCCTGGGAATATGATGAAGATATATTAACCTGCTGGAAAGAAGGCAAGACAGGATTTCCGCTTATTGATGCCGCGATGCGTCAATTGAACACAACAGGATGGATGCACAATCGGCTGCGCATGGCTGTGGCTTCCTTTTTGACAAAAGATTTATTAATGGACTGGCGTTTAGGGGAACGTTATTTCTCGGAACGGCTCGTTGATTATGATCCAGCCTCAAATATTGGCGGCTGGCAGTGGGCCGCTTCTACTGGTACAGATCCTGTACCTTATTTCCGCGTTTTCAACCCAACAAGACAGTCAGAACGGTTTGATCCCCATGGCAGGTTTATTAAAGAATGGGTACCTGAACTTGAAAATGTGCCCAAAAAGTATATCCACGAACCTGGAAAAATGTCTGAAGAAGAACAGCGGGAGGCAGGTTGCAGGATCGGAGAAGATTACCCTGATCCCCTGATTGATCATAAAGTTATGCGGAAGCAAGCCATCAGCATGTTTAAGAAAGAGAAATGATTTCTTTCTAGCAGGTCCTTTCTTTTCGGTGTGCTTTAGGCCCTGTGCAATTTTTCAAAACTCAAAAATGGATGATAACTAGCAGGCGAATAGCAATAAGTGGGAATGATTTTGAAAATATGAAATAATAGAATTATTACTTTTGACCAAATGGAGGTATGAATAGTGACAACACAC
This sequence comes from Halobacillus rhizosphaerae, assembly GCF_046719735.1. NCBI lineage: Bacteria > Bacillati > Bacillota > Bacilli > Caryophanales > Bacillaceae > Halobacillus > Halobacillus rhizosphaerae. The sequence continues at coordinate 21,997 of NZ_JAUTWQ010000012.1, read as the reverse complement.
CAGCAGCAATTAGAAAAGTATGCAGAACTTGCCTTGAAGAAAGGGGTAAATATCCAAGAAGATCAGGGGCTTATTATCAATGCTCCCATCGAATCCGCAGATCTTGTGAGAACGATTGCCGCTAAAGCCTACGGCAAAGGAGCAAAAGACGTCCATATTGAATGGGGCGACGAAGTACTTACTTATCTTAAAATGAAGAATGCACCCATGACAGTGCTGGAAAACTTTCCAAAATGGAAGGCAGAAGGACTTGAGAAAATGGTGGAAGACGGCTATTCACTCATGTCTGTTTACGGGCCGAATCCTGATCTGTTGAAAGACGTAGATTCCGAACGCGTAGCCCGCGCGAATAAAGCTAGTGCCGAAGCGCTGACGAATTATCGTGATTATATTATGAATGATAAAACCACCTGGACCATCATTGCTTACCCTCAGAAAGCATGGGCTGAAAAGCTATTTCCTGGCGTTTCCACGGCAGAAGCTCAGGACAAATTATGGGAGCAGATCTTCCAAATTACCCGAATTGACCAGGAAGATCCAATCGAAGCTTGGAATAAGCACAATGATAAGCTTCGTCAGGCTCGCGAATTCTTAAACGAAAAACAGTACAAGCGTCTTCACTATAACGCTCCTGGTACAGAGCTGACGATCGAGCTTGTAGATAATCATATCTGGCACGGAGGTTCAGCTACTTCGGATAAAGGCATTGAATTTAATCCGAATATGCCGACGGAAGAAGTGTTTACCATGCCGCATAAATACGGAGTGCAAGGAAGAGTTTCAAGTACAAAACCGTTAAATTATGGGGGCAACTTGATTGAAAACTTCACTCTCACTTTTGAAGATGGCAAGATTGTTGACTACAAGGCAGAATCCGGAGAAGATACATTAAAGCATTTACTTGAAACGGATGAAGGGGCAAAACGATTAGGAGAAGTCGCTCTTGTACCCAATGAATCCCCGATCTCCCAATCTGGTCATATCTTCTTCAACACTTTGTACGATGAAAATGCTTCCTGCCACTTGGCGCTGGGTAAAGCTTACCCAACCAATATTGAAGAAGGACCAGCTATGAATAAAGAACAGATGAATGAGAACGGCGTGAATGACAGCCTTATCCATGAAGACTTTATGATGGGATCTGCCGAGCTTGATATCGACGGAGAAACGCAGGACGGCAGCTTTGAACCGATCTTCCGCAAAGGCTCCTGGGCTATCGAATTTGAATAAGGGAATCAGAATATTAAACACTTCCCACGATTAACAAGCAGCTTTAACATCCGGTCATATAAAGATGATGGATGAAATGCTAGATAAGAGGAAGAGACAGAAGTCATTTTGCCATTATTAAATCCGGACGTTGATGGAATGTTACCAACATTACTCCATCAACGTTCTTTTTTTGTTCTTCTAGGTTCCCACTTATGAACAAAGTAGAGTCTCCGGATTGTCGTCTTTGGATTGGGGGGATTCCCCTTATGCCCTGCATCTTTCATTATTATTCATTACAATTTAGAGACAAGTGCAGGTCAGTTTAACAGAATAATTACAGTTCTTTTAAAAAGTGAAGTTTTTGCTATATATCTTTCTGTTTTGTGGTAAATATAGAATAAGGTTTTATTGAAGAGATTAAACAGACGTGTGTGTAATTTGTATAGATAACTGCTAACTATAAAGGGTGAAGATGATGAAAAGGGATGCCTTCTTTGATAATGCAAAATTACTATTAATATTCCTTGTCGTGTTTGGCCATATGATTGAACCGTTCACACATGATTCCAGGCCCATTTACACGCTCTATACGTGGATCTATACGTTCCACATGCCTGCATTTATATTCCTTTCCGGCTTTTTTGCTAAAGGCGCCGGAAATAAAGATTATGTATTGAAATTAGCTCGGAAATTAATTTTACCGTATTTGATTTTCCAATTGGTATATACTGGGTACTTTTTTATAATGGGAGACGACGGCTGGCTGAATGGTCCATTTCTGCCGCATTGGTCCCTATGGTTCCTGTTCAGCTTGTTTTGCTGGCACATTCTCTTGTATTGGTTCAAAAGAATTCCGCCAATTATGGGAATCGCCATTTCCCTAGAGATTGGTCTAGTTATTGGATATTTCAGTGATATTGGGCAATTCTTCAGCCTGTCACGAACTTTTGTATTTTTTCCGTTCTTCCTTGCGGGTTATTGGTTAACCAAAGAACATATGCAAAAGTTGCGTTCAGTGAGAGTGAAGGAAGCGGGCTTAGTGATGATGCTCGTAGTTGCCGGTTTAATTGCTGCCTTCCCGGATATCAGTTCCGGCTGGCTGCTTGGTTCTAAATCTTATGATGTGCTGGGCACCCCTGAAATGGGAGGGATCTTCCGTCTGGTTGTTTATGTCCTTGGAGCCCTTATGACCATCAGCGTACTTTCTTGGGTACCGAATAAACAATTCCGTGTAACAAATTTCGGAGGCAGGACGCTTTATGTGTACTTGCTACATGGATTCTTTATTCAATTCTTCAGACACGAAGACCTGTTTAAAGTGGATAACATTTTGGACTTGTTAGGCTTAGCGATCATGTCTGCGGCGATTGTATTGCTGCTATCTACTAATCCTATACGTACGCTGACCCAGCCGGTTATTGAAGTAAGAACAAGTCGCATTCAAAATTGGTGGTCAAGGCTGACAAATAAACAATCTTCCGCATGACCATGAGGAAGATCATAAAGAAATTACGACAATAGAATTGATTTTTCACCAGCAAACCCGAACCATTGATTTACATTGGTTCGGGTTTTTTGTGTTGTGGAGTAAAAGAAGGGGGGAGATCGCCCCTCTTGCAGCCGCTGGCCTAGCCCGGAGGATCTAAACGCTCCTCTTCGCTTTTGAATCATCCAGCTGCAGCGCCTAGCTGCTCGTGACATAAGCAATCCCATTCTGTGGCAAAAAACGCCACGCCATGGTTTTGCTTATGCTTGTCGCAGCTCCCCAAGGCGCTTCCGCTTTTGATAAGGCATGGATCATTATGATTTGGTAAACAATAGAAGGTAACTGACTAAGGAGGGATATTTTCATGGCTAAAAAAATACTGATGATTGTTACGAATACGAAGCAAATGGATGAAAAGCATGAAACGGGATTATGGCTGCAGGAATTTGTAGAACCTTCGATGGAGTTTAAGCAGGCAGGGTTTGAAATTACGGCAGCTAGTATTAAAGGGGGAAAGATCCCGATTGATCCGAATAGTTACAGCAATGACTTGCCTGATATATGGGATGGCGTCATGGAGCCCCTAAGAGATACGATCCCGCTGGAGCAAGTGAAGCCTGCGGAATTTGATGCTGTTTTCCTTTCAGGAGGCCATGGTACAATGTTTGATTTTCCGGAAAATCAGGAGCTCGGAAAGATTCTGGAACATTTTGTTGAAGAAAAGAAAACCATTAGTGCAGTCTGTCACGGGCCAGCAGGATTTATAGGCGTTAAAGATAAGAACGGAAAGTCTATTGTGTCTGGAGTTAAGATCACAGGATTTACGAATGAGGAGGAAGTGGAAGCAAAAGTAGAGAAGCTCCTGCCTTTTAAACTGGAAGATAAGCTGCGTGAAGAGGGGGCAGAGTTTATCGTTTCTGGAACTTCTCAGGACCATGTGGAAGTGGATGGAAACTTTGTAACTGGACAAAACCCTCAATCCAGCTTAAGTACGGCTCAAGCTGTCATCAGACAGCTGCAATAAAGGTGCAGAGCTGTAATTTCAGGGGATTGAGGTTTATTAGCCATTAAAAAGGCGAACGATGATGAAATGTTAACTACATGATTCCATCATCGTTCGCCTTTTTTTAGTTCTTTCCAATCATACTTGCTCTAATCTTCTAATAAGAGTTTAAATTAAAATAAAAAGTGAGCGGCTAGTGCAATAACTGGTAAAGTAATAATCGTTCTTTGCAGGAAGATAATAAAGAGTTCCAGCAGATTTACAGGGACTTTTGAGCCCAATATTAAGCCACCCACTTCAGACATATAAATTAACTGTGTCACCGATAGACTGGCAATAATAAACCGAGTCATTTCACTGTCTATCGATGACCCGAGGATTGCAGGAAGAAACATATCAGCAAAACCGACTAGGATGGTTTCAGACGCTGCCTGAGCTTCAGGAATGTGCAGCAGTTCAAGGAACGGAATAAATGGGACACCCAGCCACTGGAAGAATGGGGTAGAGTTAGCGATCACAAGAGCAACCGTTCCAAGCGCCATAACAATAGGGGCTACTCCCATCCACATGTCCAGGATATTCTGAGCTCCCTGCTTGAAGAAATCCCCAGCGCCGCTGGCTTTACTTCCGCGGTCGACAGCTTGCTGATAGCCATACGTGAACACGTTGTGCTTATCGGGAATGCTCTCATCGATTTCATCGGCTTCCTCTGTGACATAGGTATCGGCTTTTCTTGAAAGCGGTGGAATTCTTGGCATGATCAAGGCAGCCACGAATCCAGCTAAAGCCACGGTTAAATAAAACGGAATAAACATGGAGGAAAGACCGACTTTATTAATTACCACTAAACTAAAGGTGATGGATACTACGGAGAATGTCGTCCCAATGACGGCAGCTTCCCGTTTTGTATAATAGCCTTCTTCATACTGTTTACTTGTCAGCAAGACCCCGATTGTTCCGTCTCCCAGCCATGAAGCTAGAGAGTCAATCGAAGAACGTCCCGGAAGTTTAAACAGCGGACGCATAAATTTAGTTAATAGAACTCCGAACAGTTCCAATAAACCGTAATTTAATAGCAGCGGTAAAAATAACCCAGCAAATAGAAAGACGGCAAATAATACATGTAAGAGATCGTTTAATAATAAGCCGCCATTGTCGCCAGAAATAATCGCATCGGGTCCAATTTGGAAGTAGACCATAATGGCAAAAATCATCCCGAACACGCGGGTAATTACCCATACAATGGGTACGTCAAATAAGGATTGAAAGAATGGGAGTTTGTTCAGCTTTTCCTTTTTCATGGCTTTTACTACTAAGGTACAAATCGCAGTAATAGAAATGATGAGCATCATAATAAAGGATAATTGATTTTCGAGCCATGTTTCGACCCAGCCGGCTAAAATAGCAATTGGAATGGTGACGGAATCTTCTTTTGGATCATAAATCGGCACCATAAATAAAATAATCCCTAAAAGGGACGGAATAATAAACCGTAAATGAGAAGAAAGCTTATACTGCTTTGCTTCCATAAGACATCGCTCCTGACTGAATGATAATTTTTTAACTATGAATAAGATGAGAATAAATATGCAACATTGTACATTTTAATACGACTCTACTAAAAAGCCAAGAAAAATTTTGTACCATTTCCTTCTAATTCGACTTTTTTATATAAAATCCTTGGAAAAAATTGAGACTGATTAAAAAGAACCAGCCAAACCATTTAAAATGGCAGGCTGGTTCTTATAAGCACTCTTTGGGTTCGTGTATTTCAGATATTTAACATATCTTCTGGAAAAGTGCAGGATTAAGGAAGACTCGACTTCGAGATGTTTGGGTCCGTTATGAACAAGGAGAGGAGGGTGGCGCAGGAAATAACTCGCTTTCCTGTGGGGGAGCTGGCAAGCCTCCTCGTTAGTTTTCACTCTCTGTGGGGTCTCGCCTATCCCCTTCTCCCACGGGAGTCTCGTCATTTCCTGCGCCACCCTACCCATAGGTTGATGAACGGACCTTATCGAATGTCTTCCTAGTTACAAACCGTCTTTCTAACTATTGAATAGCATCACTAATTGTTTCCGTTTCATCCAATCAAGTTTAGAAGGGAATGGATTAACGCACAGTTTCCCGACAATCCATTCAATGGAGATACAAGTCTCTTCCCGAATAATAGCCTCATCACTTCCAACATATTAGAAGAGATATGCTCATGTGACCTGTATGCTGACACTAAAATTTTCGCTTTTTCTTGAAGGGGTTTCGAGATTCTATTAGGGCAAGGGGGCGGAGGGAAACGGTGAGACTCCTGTGGGAAGTGCGGGACAGCTGAGACCCCACAGAGCTTTGCTCGAGGAGGCTCAGCGCCCGCCCCACGGAAAGCGATCCTTTTCCCGCAGCCCCCTGAACACCCCTTATAGTCTCGAAATTAAGTTTTAAAGAAATATTTTCCAAAAAAACATCTCACCCTACATAACGAGCAAGAATACGATCAACTGACGGACCGTACGTTTCTCCAAACAAATTTAAATGAACAAGCAAATAAAAGAGCTGGTACAATGGCTTCGTTTCGTCATAATTGTCAGGAAGAGGAGACGTTTCCTGATACGCCTTATAAAAAGGATCCGGAAATCCTCCAAATAGTTCCGTGAAGGCAAGTTCGAATGCAGGGTCCCCGTAAACAATAGACGGATCAATTAAAAAGGGCTCACCATCCGGGCCAGCCATCCAATTTCCACCCCATAAATCACCATGAAGGAGAGAGGCGGACGGCTTCTCTGGAATCCAGCCCTCTAATTGAGTGATCAGCTGATCCAGCCGCTGGTGTCGGTTCTGATCAAGACGATTTTTTTGAACAGCCAGTTCCATTTGCGGTCGTAACCGATAATTTCTATAGTACTCTGTCCATGTCTCGCACCATTCATTTTCCTGAGGAATTGTCCCGACAAAAGTCGATTGGTTAAGTCCGTAAGCAGAAACTTCATGCCGATGCATTTGAGCAAGCCTGGTACCAAGCATTTCAGGCGTGTTCGCTCGATTTTCTCCGGTGACCCAATCCATTATAAGAATTCCGGGCGCACCCTGTTCGGGTTCATTATAATATTGCACAGCGGGTACGCTTATTGTATTTGTCTGTCCGATTAACTCCAGTCCATCAGCTTCCGCCTTGAAAAAGTGAGGAGGAACATTTTGATTTCCTTTCATAAAATACTCTTTCGTCTCTGTTTGGACATAAAACGCTTGGTTTATATCTCCTCCGCTTACCTGGCGGATCTCGGTGATCGAAGAGTGGTCTCCTATTTGCTGTAACCCTTGTTGAATTATCTCCTTCATAATTGCCTCCTTTAGATTAAGCGGTTTTCTCTGTAAAAAAAAGAGCCGTCAGGAAATCGAACGACTCCGCCCTGTTTAATGCAGGGTAGGGGGAACTTGAGGTTTTTCTAATTTTTTCTGATAAGCAAAGATTTTATTGATTTCTCTAAATCCAAACTGCATATATAGACGTTCTGCCTGTTTGTTCTGCGTGCGTACCGAGATCGTGACGGCATCCAGGTTATAAATGTGGAAGGCATACTGGACAGCGTGTTCAATTAAAGTAGAACCAATGCCTTTGCCTCTATGCCCGGGGGCTACATTAACAAAGCAGATTTCGCCTTCTTCGTCTGGAATAATCGTTTCGAAATAAAGATATCCGATCAGCTCTCCATTGACTTGGTATCCCCAGAGTTTATTGGATTCCTTACCGGCAAGCTCCATCATCTCGTTCAAGGTATAATAGGCAGCGCTCGGATGAAGCAGATCTAATTGATCTTTGTCTTCCTCTCCGATGTTAACGATCGAATGGCATTTCGTGTCGGTGGGTTCGAAATTTGATCGATGAATCGCTAACGTTTTTTCAACATTATATAATTGAAAGCCCTTTTTCTCCGAGAAAGCAACTAACGCATGGTTCGCTTCAAAACAGGCGACTTTAACTACATCAAAGTGAAGCTGGATCGTTAAAGAAGCTTTATTCCATAGTTGTTCAATCATTGCTTCTTCTTCACTCAGTGCAAACGGACCAAGCAGACGGCACAGCTTTTGTTCAAAGAATGGAAGAATGCCCAGGAAACCGATAATCTCCTGTTTATCATTCCATGCGACAAAAGCCAGCGGTTCTTTAAACTGAGTCAGGGTCCAGATTTGTTCAAATATTTCATTGGGATCGGATGCAAGCCAGGCAACAAAGTGTTTATCCTGCTCGTTCATACGATGAAGCCAATTGGCAACCTTATGTAAATCCTTTACTTCTAACTCGCCAATGTACATGTTATCACCTTCTCCTTTTAATAAATCATGCCATAACAAACGGGAAAAACTCAACTCAAGACGTTAAACAGAATAAATCCCAGTAAAACCTTATAAATGTGTGATTGATATTCTGTGTGCAGGGTAATGTTAAGATAGAAAACAATTAGGATAATTAGGAATGGTGAGGGCTTATGGCTAATAAACGGTTTAAATACATATCTATTTATAGAGTCAGTGTAATTGTTTGGATGGCGACAAGATTTCTGCTGCAAATTGTCTGGTTTCAAAAGACGCACCGGATTTGGGATGAACAAACCAATAAGAAATGGGAGGCCATGCTTGCGCGCCAGGCGGGAGAATACCGCAAGAAGGCGATACTCCTGGGTGGTCTGCTCATTAAATTCGGCCAATTCTTAAGTTCTCGCGGTGACCTTTTGCCTAGCTCATTTATTAAAGAACTGGAAGGACTTGTAGACCGGGTGGAGCCAACTCCATTTCGTTACTCTAAAAAAACGATAGAGGAGGACTGGGGGACATCTCTTGACGAACTCCTTGCCGATATCGACGAGAATGCTGTTGCCTCTGCATCGATTGGAGAAGTGTATAAGGCACATTTACACGATGGAACTCCCGTAGCGGTGAAAGTCCAGCGATATCGGGTAGCTGATATCTTTCGAATGGATTTTAAAGCCCTGCGCATTGTGTTCTGGATGCTCGGCCGGTTTACGAAGTATGGTAAAAAAGCAGATCTTAAAGCTTTATACAAAGAAGTCGTTATGGTCATTAGTAATGAACTTGATTTTACTATGGAGCTTGAGAACGGGAACCATTTCAAAAAGAGATTTAAAGACTTCCCTTCTCTCTATATACCCGAATATTACTCGGATTTATCCACTAGACGGGTTTTAGTTATGGAGTGGATTGAAGGGGCGAAGGTAACAGATATTTCCTTTATTAAAAAGCATAAGATTGATCGTGAAAAACTGGCAAAGGTTCTGTTTGATTTAAGTATAGAACAATTTCTGTATGCCGGAATGTTTCACTCAGATCCTCATCCGGGAAATTTAATGTTAAAGTCGGACGGTACTCTTGTCGTGATTGACTTCGGGATGGTAGGCGAAGTGAAGAAGGAAGACGCGACTTCCATTCGTAAAATGATCCAAGGATTTATTCTTGATGATTACGATAAAGTCATTGAAGCCTTAAGAGAAATGGAGTTTCTGCTGCAGCATGCGGATACGGAGAAAATGAAGAAATTGTTGAAGCAAACGACGAAGATGTACCTGGAAGGGGATTTCAACAAGCTGGATGCCCAGATGATCACTGATATCCTCGAAGAAGTACAAGAATTTGTGAAAGAACAGCCGATTCAGCTGCCGGCAGACTATGCCTTTCTCGGCAGAGCGACTTCCATTATTTCCGGTGTGTTGATTACCGTATATCCACAGGTTGATTTAGTGCAGTGGGGGCGGCCGGTCATTAAAGAATGGATGGCTGGTGATGATTCTAACTTTTCTTTATATAAAGAAATTGCTAAAGAAACCGCCAGGCCATTATTGTCACTGCCAAGGGCGCTGATTGAGTATTTGGAAGATGGGGATAAGGAAAGAGAATGGCAAAGTCATAAGCAGCAGAACCATCTGTTTCACCAATACTACCTTTTCTATGCTTTGCTCTTTTTCTTCGTATTTACCACTGGCGGAGGGGTAATCGGAGGAACGATGGTTTACTCTCTGCCGATCCCCTTGTGGGCAGGCGGGTTTATTGCCGGAATTGGAGCTGTAGGATGGATCTTCTTCATGCTGAGCCATTTTCGTTTATTAAAGCAACTTCAAAATAATAGGGGGAATATCAGATGAGCGATTTATTAAAAAAAGGATTCTATTTAGGACTGGGAGCTGCGATTAGCGGAAAAGAGAAGTTTGAAAAGAAGCTGGATGACTTAGTAGCTAAACGGGAAATGACCCCAGCAGAAGCTAAAACAATGCTGAACTCCTGGATTTCCAAAGGCGAGGGTCTTGACCAAGAATGGAGCGATCAAGCGAAAGGGAAAATGCAGGATCGCATCAAGGCGCTTGGTTTTGTTACGAAAGAAGAATATGAGCTCTTAGAAGCCAGACTTCAACGACTTGAAAGCCATCTGTATAAAAAATAAACCTGCCAGTTTAGGCAGACCATTCATCGTAGCGAAAGGCTCCAATTTTTGCTGAACACCACAGTGGAAATTGGAGATTTTTATAACCTGCATGAACGGTCATAAGCTAGCTGCGATTTATGTAACTACATTCTGTTTGTAATCCCAGGGGACACCACGGTTAATAGTTGATCCACCCCGGCGAGTGTTATTGATTCATCTGTTCGATTAATTCAAGCGCCTGTTTTAAAGTTGAACATGCATGGACTTTAGGTTGTTCAGGCTGTCCGAGCATTCCTTTCTTTACCGCATTCATGCTTAAATCAGGACGTATACCTGAAAGGATCGGGATAATCCCCAATAATTGCAGCCCATCCATTAATTGATGAAAATGGTCGAGAAAATCTTCGTTAAAAGCATAGACGCCAGATAGGTCGATGACAAGAAAATCAAGGTCTAACCGATGGGCCGCTCTTAAAGTTTCCTCAAGGATAACGGCCGCGCGAAGATCATCGATTTCACCGGCAAGTGGCAGGATGGCCGCATTGTCTTTAATCGGGACAATGGGAGTCGAAAGCTTTAAATATTTATCTTCATAGGTTTTCAGGACACGGGTGTTTTCTTTTGCATAAGCGAGACTGTATCCATAAATCATATGATTAAATAAATAATCAATCCTTGTAATGACTTCCATCACTTCTTTAAATGTATAATCTGTATGGTTGGTTTGTTCAATCATGTAGCTCCATAGAACTTCTTTATAAAGGTTGATATATTCCATCGCTTCGTTTAGTGAACTCCCCCTGGAAATAAACAAAGTTCCGACCTTTCCTCCCCAGTTGACAGCTTCCTTTTTAGAAAAAGATTGATTGGTTAAAATACCAGGAATCGTTTCAAAGAGTTCAATAATCAGCGCTTCATCTTGTTTAATAGAAGAGAGTAAAGCGGATTCCGGATACCGGGTTTCAAACGTTTTCAATAGACGGTTCGATAACAGTTCAGTATTGTGAACGAGCTTTTCCTGAAAGAATTGGACAGGAGCTGAATGATCCATAGGTTCGTCATTCCTTTTTTTGTAATGATGTAATTATTATAGCTTGATTTACTTGGAAATAAAAACCTTTTTTGAAATGAAGATGATTCAGCCTCAAAAGTCCTGTTATCCGGGCCATTTCGGTTTACTTACCCTGCCATTTCGGCCTTGAGCTCACTTTTTCGCTCCAGCTTTTTATAGACGATGGCCATCAACATAGATGGAATCGTAGAGACAATCATCCCGAGAAAAGCGTATCCAGGCTTAATCTCGTAAAGGAATCCACCATAAATCGTTAATAAAGCTGTACTCCAGCTGAGAGCTATTGCCGCGTAGATCCCCTGTGCCTTCGGGATCAGCTCTGGATCGATGTTCTTGATTAAGTATTGCATAAATGCGTAATGGCCCATCGCAAACGAACAAGCGTGGAGTACTTGTGAAATGGAGAAAACGATCACATTTGGAAAAGCAAATACGAGAATCCATCTTATGGTTGACCCTAGAGCGGCAAGGATCAGCAGGGATCCTGGTGTGAAGTTACGAAACGCTCTGTCCGCCATCATAAAGAAAATGATTTCCGCGATGACAGCAATATTGATGATCACCCCAATTAAATAGGCGGGGGCTTCGATTTCCTGCAAATAAATATACCCATAATTGTAATAGGAAGCGTGCGCCGCCTGAAGCAGAATAACAATGGTTAAGACGATGCCAAAGTGCTTCACTTTAAACACTTCCAGCATACTGCTTTTAGCTTTATCATCGTTTTGACTTTTTTTAGATAAGACATTAGGAGCGCGAAGTAAACCAAGGCAGATAAAAATCAAGATGCCAGCGAGAAGTCCCCATAGGATTGCTTCATCGCCAAACCTTCCTGTAAACACCGTCAGAATCATCCCACCGGCAACGAACCCGATGGATCCCCATGAGCGGCTCTTACCGTAATCGTGCAGCTGACCATCCTGCACGAGCACGCCAGCAGCGGTATCTAAAGCAGGCATCAAGGCAGGATAAAAGAAGTGCAAAAGTAACACAACGGCAAGCAAGCTGGTAAATGAGTTGGCCGGAATAGTCAGCAGCAAGGCGATCAAAGTGCCGAACGCCATCGCGTTGATCAAGGTTTTACTGCTAAGTCGATCGGACAGTTTCGGGAAGGCGAATAATGTGGACAGGCCGCGAATAGCAAGACCTAAGCTCATAATTAAGCTTGCCTGTGACACCGTCATTCCCTTTGCGTGGATCATCCATCCTGTGAAATAGGGGAGAAAGATTCCCCAGGTTAAATAAAAACTGAAAAATTGTCTGCTCATCCAGCGGTATGAGTTCATTATTCCGCACCTCCAATGATTGCATCATATCAGGAAGACACTTACAATAATATGAGAAATCTCATAGTTTGGACGGATGAACATGAAAAAATTGAACGGCCAGCGAAAGCAGAGATACTTAACCCAGCACCCGATCTCCGATTTGTTTTCTTTCCCAATCGAAGCCTCGATTGAAGTACACGAATATGAGCGCGATGAATGGATCATCCGGGAAGGCATGCGCCCGGACTACTTATTTTATGTCGTTGAAGGAAAAGCCAAGATTTACGTAACCTACCAAAATGGGAAGAGCTCGCTGATTAATTTTATTAACGCAGAGGAATACATCGGTGAAATGGAGCTCGTGAACGAAATTTACTATACGAAAGGCATCCAAACCTCTACGAAAACGATATGTTATGCGATTCCATTGCATAAATTTCGCAAGCAGCTGCTCGAGGACCCGAAATTTCTCCGCGAACTGACGAAGTTTTTGAGTATTAAAGCCGGTGTAATGGCTGAAAAGTACTCCCAAAGCCTGTCGTTTCCGCTGGAGAACCGGCTGGCAGACTTTATTCTGCAAACTGCGGATGGGCAGGTCTATAAAGAAAAGCATGTAACCGTTTGTGATTTCCTTGGCGTTTCTTATCGTCACTTACTGCATGTGCTGTCCCAGTTCTGCGAAAGAGGATATGTGAAGAAGGAAGGAAACCAGTATCGTATTATAGAGATACGGAAGTTACGTGAACTCGCCGGCGTATTTAAGAATGTTCTTCATAAATAAAGGGAGTAGACAGGGATATAAGGAAACGACCCCAATCTAAAGATATAAAATAAAAGTGAGGGCGGAGGTTTACGCTGAATAGCCGCTCCGGAAATACACTCGGCTTTTCGCGGGCGGCTGCTTTGCCTCCTCGTGCTTCACACTCCGGGGTCAAACCTATGCCTTCCTCCCGCAGAAGTCTCCGTGTATTTCCTACGCTGAAATGGTTAATGTTTTTCCTTTCAATCGCTTTCATTCATCCGTGGAGGCAGAGTAATAAAAAGGAAAACGTACTTATAGGTCTTGTGGAAACTTTTAGAAGTCATGTATCATGCAGAACAAAAAATCCGAACGATGTGGGAGAAATGTCGTTAACACATTCCATCATCTTTCGGATTTTATAATGGCTAAAAGACTGTTATCCCTGGCCCAGAAGTTAGGCCGTTAATTTAAATTGACGAAGCAGCTGATCTAACCGATCGGACATATCAGCAAGCTCCTGAGCATAATGAGCAATTTGTTCCATCGAACTGTTTGTCTGCTGCACAGAAGCCGTGGTCTGTTCCACTCCAGCAGCTGCTTCCTGGGAACTCGACGCTACGTTATCAATGGAAGAATTCATGGTAACACTGTTTTTCTCAATATCGTTGATGTTATCTGAAATTCGATTGACCCCAGTTACCATATACTGAATCGATTCCTGAATGGATTGGAAGGTGGTTCCGGTGGTTTCGATTTGCTGCGTTCCCATCTCGACTTTATCAAATCCATCTTGAAGGGATGTAGAAACTGATTTTGACTCGGTTTGAATGGTAGTCACCATCGAGGTAATCTCTCCGACAGACTGGGCCACTTGCTCCGCCAGCTTGCGGACCTCATCAGCAACGACAGCAAAACCCTTGCCATGTTCTCCTGCTCGCGCTGCTTCAATCGCTGCATTTAAAGCTAACAAATTGGTCTGTTCGGCAATATCCTGAATCACCTTCACCAGCTTTGAAATTTCTCCTGACTGGTGATCGAGGGTTCGGACCTTTTGAACCGCCAGCTCCATTACTTTATGGATGTCATTCATTTGATGAACGGACGTATCCATGAGTTTTTTTCCTTCATTACTTAAGCTTAAGGCGCTTTCCGAGTCTTGGGAAACTTTCATTCCTTCCTGATTGGCTGCGAGGATTTTCTCGTTCCATGCCTCCATCATCTCCGCCAATGTGGAGGCATCCTCCGCCTGATGTTCAGAAGCAGAAGAAAGCTGCTCCATTGTGGAAGCGACTTGTTCAGATGCTTCCTGCACTTCATGAGAAGATTGCTTTAGTTCATTACTTTGCTTATGAACATGACTCGCTAATCCGGAAACCTCCTGTATTAATTCCTGCAAGCTTGTTTTCATGTGATGGATAGAAGTGCTTAGTTTGCCAATTTCGTCCTTACTGTCATAGGCGAACGTTTCATGGTACAGTTCCCCGGCAGCAATTTGGTCGGCCGTGTTCACAAGGCGGCGCATATTCTGTTTAACGAGACGGTTCACAAACAGCATGATCCCTACGCCTGCTAAAATGGCCACAATGGAAGAGACAATCAGGATGAGTATAGATACTTTCATTCCATTGGAGGCAGCGGTCATAGAAGCTGCCATGTTGCTTTTAACATCTGCCTGAAGCTTATCCAAGTTAGAAATTAAACTCGACCTTAGCGCCTGAGTCTCTCTTCTAAGGCTATCAATTTTATCATCGTTGCTGACATTGCCTACCATTTGTTTTAAGAAAATCTGGTTCACTTCCTTATCATCCTGTTTAATGGCAGCAAGCTCCTTCTTCATGTCTTTCGAATCAAAGTGTTTTTCATATTCAGCAATCAGCTGATCGACTTCTTTCTGAGTATCCTGAAACTCTTGAATATAGTTTCGTCTCGGTTCTCTTACATAATCAGCAATCCGGATATCCTTCGTCCGTACAAGAGAAGAAAGTTCCTCCACATCAACCGCGGTGGTGCCGCGTTCCTGCAGCTGCTTTACATCTCCTTGTGTCCTATGAAGCTCCGTAAATACAAAAATGATGGCGAGTATAAACAACATAACAGTGGCTATAAAAGCTGTACCATACTTCCAACCGATACTAAGATTTCTCCACATTTCTTTCGTCCCCCTGGTCTAATGAGCCTGTCTACTTCTTACAATCCTCTATATATATCGACATAAAATTTCATAGTTTAACCATGTTTCAAACAACTGTAGAACGGCTAATTAAGTATTAATGTAAAAGAATTGGAAACGAAAATAAAGTAGTGGAAAGGGCTGCGATAGGATGAGGATACTTCGAATAATCCCGCTCATGGCAATGGTTTCTCTGCTGAGTGGATGTGATTTGCGAGTGCTTAATCCAGCCAGTGATACGGCGGATACCTTATCAAATTTAATCTACTTAAGTTTTATATTGATGATGCTAGTGTTTGCCGTTGTCATTATTTTGTTCACGCGATTTGTATTAAAATACCGCCAGACGAAAGAAAACAAGGATTACATACCTGCCGAAAAGAAAGAGAGCAAGTTGTATGAAACCTTATGGACAGTACTCCCTATTCTATTGTTAGTTGTCCTTGCAGTGCCAACCGTAAAAGCCACCTACGATCTGACCTATAAATCAGCTGCAGGGGAAGGGTTTAAGCGGGATGCTGTGCAGGTGGATGTACAGGCTAAGCAATTCAGCTGGACATTTACGTATGAGAATGGAAAGAAATCACAGAATGAGCTCGTGCTCCCAGTGGATCAGAAAGCCGCCTTCACACTGACTTCTAAAGATGTCGTGCATTCCTTTTGGGTCCCAAGACTCGGAGGGAAGATTGACTGCATTCCTGGTAAGACCACTCATATGGCACTTGTCCCTGAGAAAATTGGAACCTATCAGGGAAAATGTGCAGAGTTTTGCGGGGCGAGCCATGCCTATATGCGGTTTAAAACGAGAGTAGTCAGTCGGGAGACATTTGAAAAATGGCTAAATACGAAAGAGTAAGAGAAAGGCGGGAAACTCATGCATGTGCCTATCGTTGGGTTTATACCTTCAGATATCGTCGTGTCTTGGATCGTCATGTTTTTCATGACGTTAGCGATTTTATGGATACTTACAAAGAAGCGCGCATGGCCAGTCATCTTTGATTATATGAAAACGACCCATCACCGTAAGATTGGAACCATGTACATTTTGCTGTGCATTCTTCTTTTTTTTAGAGCCGGACTGGACGCGATGATTATCCGGACTCAGCTTGCTGTACCGGAAAATAATTTTTGGGTGTTTCAGGCGGATAAGTACAACGAAGTGTTCACAACTCACGGAACAGCGATGATATTCTTTGTGGCAACACCACTCTTAATTGGCCTGATGAATATCGCGGTTCCCTTACAGATCGGAGCCAATGACCTGGCATTTCCTTATCTGAATGCGGTCAGTTTCTGGCTGTTTGCTGCAGGAGCGTTTATTTTCAATATGGCCTTTTTCATGAATTCAGCTCCGAATGCGGGTTGGACTGCTTATACGCCTTTATCGACCGACACGTTTACTACTGGAGTCAATAATAATTACTACATATTTGGTCTTCAAGTGGCGGGACTCGGTACCATCTTTACTTCGATTAATATGATCGTGACGATTGTGAGATTGAGAGCGCCGGGGATGAAGTTTACACGAATGCCGCTGTTCCCTTGGTCTACTTTGATTACTAGTGTCTTGATTATGATCGCCTTTCCTGTACTAACCATCGCACTTGCTTTATTAATGTTCGACCGCTACTTTGGTACTTCGTTTTTTTCTGGAGGTATGGGTTCCCCGGTTTACTGGCAGCACCTGTTCTGGATCTTTGGGCACCCGGAAGTTTATATTTTAATTCTCCCTGCCTTTGGAATATTCTCAGATGTGATCTCTACCTTTTCCAAACAAAAAACGTATGGGTATACGTCTATGGTGTTCGCCCTGGCGCTTATTGGCTTATTAGGCTTTATGGTATGGGCCCATCATATGTTCACCGTAGGTCTTGGAGCTTTTGCAAACACGTTCTTTGCTATTACCACTATGATGATAGCGGTTCCTACTGGTATCAAAATATTTAACTGGCTGTTTACGATGAAATCGGGTGTCATCCGAATGACCACACCGATGTTATTCTCGCTCGGCTTTATCCCTACCTTTGTGATGGGGGGAGTAACCGGGGTGATGCTTGCCTCTGCGGCGGCAGACTTTCAATATCATGATACTTACTTTGTAGTCGCTCACTTTCATTACGTGATGGTAGGGGGCACGATTATGGGGGTATTTGCCGGCATCTATTACTGGTACCCAAAAATGACAGGAAAAGTTCTCAACGAAAAGCTTGGTAAATGGCATTTCTGGCTGTTTCTAATTGGGTTTCATGTGACCTTCCTTCCGCAGCACTTTGCAGGTTTAAACGGGATGCCTCGCCGTGTATTTACTTACACATGGGCAGACAAAATCTTTGTTTATAATTTTATTAGTACAATCGGTGCCTTTATGATGGCGTTCAGTATGCTGTTCTTTGTGTGGAACATTTATAAAACCCAGCGGTATGGAAAACCGGCAGGGGATGATCCATGGGATGGGAGAACGCTGGAGTGGACGATTGCTTCTCCGTCACCTGAACATCCCTTTGATCCAATGCCGGAAATCTCTTCCATTGATCAACACTGGTATAATAAAGTGTATAAGCGAACCTTTAAAATGGCAGAGAATCCTCGCCCTGCTCCTATATCTGTAGAAACCTATAAGCCTGTTTTAATTGCTTTTACTATGATTTTATTCAGTATTGCTTTTATCTACAGCTGGTTCTGGCTGGTGATTATTCTTGGCGCGGTAAGTTTAGCATTCTTTGTTATTCGGCCGTTCACGGATGAGAGAAAACCAGTTTACGAGAAGGAGGAAGAATCATGAAACAGCTTGCGTCTAAAGTACTTTTTCTTGATAAGCGATTGGGTTTCTTCCTGTACCTGGCTGTAGAAGGGGTCATGTTTTCTACGTTATTTGCCACCTACGTGGTCTTTACTCCGAGTTCCGTTGGGGCAACACCTACGGAAGTCTTTGAACTGAAAGAGGTTATTTTGACCTCTGCCTGCCTGCTTCCAAGCAGCGCCACGCTGCTGATCTCAGAAAGCGGGCTGAAAGATGGCAAACGGGCAAAGATCTGGATGGGGCTGATTTTGACCTTTGTGCTCGGTGCCGCGTTTCTGGGACTGGAGATTCATGAGTTTTATAAATATGCGCACGAAGGTTACACCATCAGCATGAATGATTTTCTAGCTTCTTTTTATGTCCTTGTCGGTCTTCATGCTTCTCACGTTGCCTTTGGACTGTTCTGGATGATTCTTATTGGTATCCAGTTTAAGCAGAAGATTCCGCAATCATTATTTATAGAGAAACATAAAATTTTTAACTACTATTGGCATTTCGTCGATGTGATTTGGGTCTTCATTGTTTTAATCGTCTATAGTCCGTATGTACTTTAATAGGAGGAATTCATTATGTTGGAAACTATTTTAATCAGCATTGTCATAGCTTTATTAGTATTAGTAATAGTGGTGCCGCTATTTCTTATTCTTCGTATGTCCGTACACGACAAAAAACAAAAAGAGCACTCTGTCCTGCGGAATTACCCTATACTTGGGAAAGCCCGTTACATTATTGAAAAAATGGGGCCAGAGCTAAGACAGTATTTATTTCATAATGATAATGAAGGTAAGCCCTTTAACCGCCGAGAATTTGAATTCGTCAATATTGCTGGTAAATATAACAGCCGGATGGTCGGTTATGGGTCCGAGCGAGATTTTGAGAAAGATGGATTTTACGTCTCGAATTCTATGTTTCCCACTCACCGTGAAGATTTAAAAGTGGTTCAGGAACCAAAGGTGAAAACGAGGCTGTATAAAATTGATGAGGACAAGCTGTTTTCGCGAAAAGAACATCGAGAAGATGGGGAAATCGATCCTTATCTATTAACGGAAGAGAATCATATTCATCTTGGAAAAGATACGGTGAAAAAACCTTTTGAAATCAGTGGAATAGTTGGCCAATCTGCCATGAGCTTCGGATCATTAGGGGATCATGCTATTACTGCTCTATCCAAAGGCTTAGGCATGGCAGGCGGTACATGGATGAATACTGGGGAAGGAAGTTTGTCTCCTTATCATTTAAAAGGCGATGTCGATATTATCATGCAAATAGGTCCCGGGCTTTTCGGTGTTCGTACGAAAGAGGGCGAATTCTCCTGGGAGGAATTTAAGAAGAAATCACGGATCGATCAAGTAAAAGCGTTTGAGTTAAAATTAGGCCAGGGTGCAAAAACACGCGGCGGTCACGTTGCAGCGAAAAAGGTAACGAAGGAAATCGCTGAAATTAGAGACGTGGAACCTCACAAGGATATAGACAGTCCGAACCGGTTCCGCCAGTTTGACGATGTCAAAGGTCTGCTGGAGTTTGTCCAACAGCTCCGTGAAGTCGGAGAGAAGCCGGTCGGCATAAAGATTGTAGTGGGCTCTGAAGAAGAAGTGGAAGATATGGTGAAGGTGATGAGTGAAGAACAAATGGTTCCTGACTTTATTACCGTAGACGGCGGAAATGGCGGCACAGGAGCATCCTACTATGAACTTGCAGCAGGTGTCGGCCTTCCTACCTTTGCTGCACTCCCGCTTGTTCATGATCTGCTGACGAAATATGGCTTGCGCGAACGGACTCATATTATTGCTTCTGGCCAGCTGATTACCCCTGATAAAATCGCTATGGCCCTTTCTCTTGGAGCAGATATGGTTAACATAGCTAGAGGCTTTATGATGTCGGTGGGCTGTATTATGTCTGAAGTCTGCCATACAAATAATTGTCCTGTCGGAGTTGCCACTACTGATCCCGAGCTGCAGCGGGCGCTGGATATTGAAGAGAAGAAATACCGCACGTGTAATTATGTGGTTTCTTTAAGAGCGGGACTGTTTAATATGGCTGCCGCCGCTGGAATCGACAGTCCAACTAAGTTTGAACGTAAGCATATTCGGTATAAAGAAGCGTTAAGTAACGTGATGACTTATAAAGAACATAAAGAAAAAACAGTGCACTAATCATTTTCAAAAGTATTTGTGTTTAAGCGATGCTGGAAATGTCAACATACTAGAAAACCCGAACCTATTATTTACAATGGGTTCGGGTTTTCTGTATTTTGCTTTCATGGCAGGTGAGGCTGCGTCTGCTCTTATCATGAATAGGGCTGTTCCTTGATGGGTTTCTCTAGAAACAGTTAAATAAACGACCAGTTTTCCGGTTTCACTGGGTTAGAGAATACTTCTTTCGCCGTTTGGATCGCTTTGGCTGGACCATCCGGGCTAGCTTTTCCTACGAAAATTAATTCTTCAAGCGTTATGCATCCCATCAATAGCGAAGAAAGCTCGGCGATATCGATATTTACCGTTACATCCGCTTCCGCTTTGTCTGCAAGTGCCACTCCCCGTGGGGTAAAGTGAGCACAGCAATTCATAACGTCAGTATTCATAAAGGAATCGGTAATAGCAAAATTGATTTTAATTGAATTCGAACTGAAAGAGTGGTCTTCTATATATTTAAAAAACAGGGGTACATCTGTGATCCGATACATGACTCCCGTCCCTCTGCGGTGGGTTTCATGATAGATGTTAAAGATGAGATCCTTATTCGTATGCCTGGGATCGTCTAATAAGAAGGCAAAGGTATCATTGAACGTTGGAAAAGTAATGGAGCGTACTTGATCCTTTTGATTATGCAGAAAATTCATCAACGATTGAAAAGCTTCGGTAGTATTAGCAAACCACGCCGTTATATGAAGGTCGTGCTGAAGAAAGGTGTCTTTAGCTTGCTGATTCATTTTAAAACTCATATAACCTTCCAATTTTCCGTCCATGTAAGTTCCGACCGTTTGAGTATCCTCCATACCGAGGAAACGATACTCGTAATCTTCTTTGTCGCAGGCGCCGTGAGTTTTCTCAGCCCAGCGATTATAGCAGTCCTGAACTTCCCTGGTATTCTCTTCTCCGAGTGCAGTGACGGCACTGGCATCTGCGAAAGAGGGCAGCTGCTCGGGGCCGAATTGAAAGACATTCAGCTGAGGACCAAACCCAAAGCCCATTCGCCGGTAAAAGTCTGGCCGGAAGGGGTAGAGGTGGGTGATGGGACAGTTATTTTCTTTCGCCTTGTTAATAAAATGCTGGATCATTTGTTTGGCTAAGCCTTGCTTTTTGTAAGGCAGGTCGACCGCTACCGTGCCAATGCCCATGGATGGGACGGTTTGCTGATAGACATTCATGGGCAGAGTGTAATGAATACTGCCTCCTGCAAGACGGTTATCATCATAGATGCCGACATGTTCAACAGCGGGTTCCTGGTCCATTTTCTGGCGGTGCTCTGTGTAGCGGCGTTTCGCTTCCTTAGAAGTCAGCTTCATGCCTGGGTAGCAGTGACTTGAAATTTCTGTGAAAGGTTCAAAAGCTTTCATGTGTTTGATCTCCATAGCGTATAACCTCCATTCATATTTATTGTAGTGAACTCCACATCAAATGGAAACTAAATTTCCTTTTCTTTCAGAAAGTACTACTCAGTATTGTTAAAGTCTACACTGAAATATTCAGATCTTAGATCATCGGAGAATTTCCGTTATGCTTGATAGTGTTTGGATGGCCGGGAAATCACTCGCTTTCCATGGGCGGGCGGTGAGCTTCCTCGGGCAATGAAGTGACCCCTTATATTTGGACACTATGTAATT